>DASQCU010000321.1:0-7540 GCA_035634575.1 Beijerinckia sp. | reverse complement strand
AAGAAGGTGATCGACCGGGCAACAAGCAGGGAAAAGCGGTCTGGATGATTGATCGCGACCGTTTTGGGCAGGATCTCGGCGAATACCAGCAGCAAAACGGTCATGATGCCGGTGGCGTAGATCGCCCCGGCATCGCCGAAGATATCGACGAGCACGCTCGTGGTGAAGGCGGACGAGCCGATATTGACGAGCGTATTGCCAAGCAGCAGGGCGCTGATGAGGCGATTGCGCCGGGCCAAAAGCCGGTTGACCAGAGCGGCGCGGGTATCGCCATTCTTTTCAAGGGCGTGCATCCTCGCCCGCGAGGCGGCGGTCAGCGCGGTTTCGGAGCCCGAGAAAAAGGCCGCGAAGACGATGCAAAAAAGGATGATTGCAATCGTGAGCCAAATATTGATCGTTAAGCCCGCGGCACTCGTGCCGTGCATGGTTTCAATGTCCCGTGCTCAGTTCGTCCTGGAGAAAATCTCGGACCTCGCCCGCATCGACATTCTTGGCGATGAAACAATCGCCAATGGCCCGGGCGAGGATGAAGGTGAGTGAGCCACGCTCGACCTTCTTGTCTTGCGACATGGCCTCAAGGATTGCGTCCGCATCGGCGCTCCAATCGGCGATGTCGCCAATCCGTGTTGGCAGCCCGACCGCCCGCAAATGCGCTTTAACACGGGCCGCATCTTCAAAAGTGCAGAGCCCGCGCCGCGCCGAGAAACGGTAGGCGCAGGCCATGCCGATCGCGACACCTTCGCCATGCACGAGGCGTGCCCCATCATAATGGGTGATCGCCTCGAACGCATGGCCGAATGTATGCCCGAGGTTCAAAAGCGCTCTTTCGCCGGTCTCGTGCTCGTCGCGGCCGACGATCGCGGCCTTGGCGGCGCAGCTCTTGGCAATGGCGTGAACGCGGTCCGGTCCGCCCGCGAAAACATTCGGCCAATGGGCCTCGGCCCAGGTGAAAAATTCCGCGTCGGCAATCAGGCCATATTTGACGATTTCGGCATAGCCCGCACGAAATTCGCGCTTGGGCAGGGTTTCGAGCGCACTTGTATCAGCAAGCACAAGGGATGGCTGATGAAAAGCCCCGATGAGATTTTTCCCATGCGGTGAATTAATGCCCGTCTTGCCGCCGACGGAGGAATCGACCTGAGCGAGCAGCGAGGTCGGCAATTGCACGAAACGCATTCCACGCCGCACGCTCGCCGCCGCAAAGCCCGCAAGATCGCCGATGACGCCGCCGCCCAGGGCAAGGATAAGATCGCCGCGTTCGAGCCGGGCCTCGATGATTGCATCGCAGACGCGGGCGAAACCGGCAATGGATTTCGAGTCTTCACCCGGCGGCACAATGATCCTGCAATGCCGGATCGCCGCAGAATCGAGCGATTCCTCAAGCGCGGGCAAATGGTCGCGCGCGACATTTTCATCGGTGACGATGGCGCAGGCGGCATTGGGCGCGAGGTCCTTGATGATGCGCCCAGCCTCAGCGATCAGATCCCCGCCAATGCGGATGTCATAGGCGCGGGCGCCAAGCTCTACCTTCACAATTTCCAAGTCTTCGCCTTCCAAGTCTTCGCCCCCTTGGGCTTGAACGGCTATCGTCTTCTTCGCGCTCACCGGGGGAAAGGGCGGATCGGGCGAGAAACGCAGAAAAAAATCGAGGCTGGCCAGCGTTTCCTCGACTGCCGCTTCATGTGGGCCGTCATTCGAGAGAACCGTCACATCGGCGCGCGCATAGACTGGATAGCGCTCCGCTGTAAGGTCCCGCAAGGTTTTCTCCGGATCTCCGTTTTGCAGAAGCGGACGGTGGCTGCGCTTGCGGACACGCCGCCAAAGCACATCGGGATCGGCCTTGAGCCAGACAGAGACGCCTTTTTCGGCGATCCTCGCCCGCGTCTCTTCATTCATGAAGGCGCCGCCGCCGGTCGCGAGAACCCGCGGGCCCTCGCCAAGCAGCCGAGCCATCACCCGCCGCTCGCCGTCGCGAAAATGGGCCTCGCCGTGGCGTGCGAAGATCTCGGAGATGGACATGCCGGCGGCAGCTTCGATTTCGCTATCGGCATCGACGAATTCAAGGCCGAGCCGCTGTGCGAGACGGCGCCCGATCGAGGTTTTGCCCGATCCCATCAAGCCGACGAGAACGATCGAACGGGGACCGAGCGCGGAGACGAGCATGGCCGCCCTCCGATCCGGTGCGCGATCCTCTTCACTTTCGGGAACCGATCTAATGCCGCTGCTCATTTGCTTGGTGTAACACGACGAACGAGCCGGTTTAAGCGGCACTTTCATTTCCACTCCCGCCAGCGCCCAAACTGACCGATCATTGCGAGGAGCGCGGCGACTTCGCCCGCAATGACGGTCCGCACTATGAGCGCTGGCCGCGAGACTTAAGTATCAGCGTTTCAGGGCCGTCAATCTTCGAGATGACCCATATGCTTCTGGCTATAAAGCTGGACGCCGAGCTGCCTGACGAGTTCTTTTTGCGTTTCAAGAAAATCGATGTGTTTTTCTTCATCGACCAAAAGACTATCGTATAATTCCTTGGTCACATAATCTTTGACTGAAAAGCAATATTCGGCAGCTTCAACATAAAGCGCGCGGGCCGCGAGTTCGGAGGCAAGATCGCAATCAAGGATTTCTTCGATCGTCTGGCCGATCCGCAGGGGATCGAGCACCTGCATATTCGGGAAGCCTTCAAGGAAGAGAATGCGGTGTGTGACACGATCGGCATGACGCATTTCTTCAATCGATTCTTCGCGCCACTTCTTGCCGAGGTCCCTGAAGCCCCAATTATCCAGGATGCGGAAATGCAGCCAATATTGGTTGATCGAGGTGAGTTCGCTACGCAAACTGCGGTTGAGATAATCAAGGACTTTTTCGTCGCCCTTCATTGCGGTTGCCTCCTGGTAGTGCAGCGCCTCTTGCCCGGCTGCGGCGAAGGTCCGCGCGGGCAAAGGGACGTTCGTCACTTTATAGGGAGGGAGGTGCCGCCGGGAAAGGGGAGAGCGTGAGATATTAACTTGCGATTTCGCCGTGCCTTAGGCTGATGCTTTAACCAACGGTCATAAGAATGACCGTTGGACCACTCTCGAATTTCCGCCAATCCTTTGAAAAAAAACGGAAATTCGAGAAAGGAACCAAGTGTCGCCTTTTGCGACCCTTGGTATTAAGCGGCGGTAAACAGCGGGCTGTCTGATCAAAAGACGTGCTGCCTTTACGAGTGCCGTATCATGCGGTGGCAGAGGCCTCGCAGCTTGCTTCGCAGGCAAGTTCAGTTGAAGCGGCGATCGCGGTGAGTGCCTCGTTGATGAGCAGCTTGACGGTTGCGAAACAGCGCCCGCAATTCGGGCTGCATCCAAGGCATTTATAGACTGCGCCCGGCGTGCGCGGACATGCTTCGCCTTGAAGGGTCGCCCTGATTTTTGCATCCGTCAAGACATTGCAAGAGCATACGATCATCTGCGCACTCAAACAAGCGAGGTAAGCCTTTCACAAGAGTAGAGCTAACGCATTCCGCAGATTTACGCAAGCGCAACATAGAAGATTACAATCGTTCCAAAGAAGCGAGCCTGATCTAAGCTAGCTTAAAATCAATCAAAACTAGCTTTAGTATTCAAGAGCCAAAGAAGAGAGGAAATGAAACGCCAAAGCTTCCCGCTTGCCACAATGAAAAGGGCGGGCAGGTTGAGCTTAGGGGATGCCCCCAACATAGCGTTTCCCGTAATCAAGCAAGACCTGGGCCATGGCCCCGGCTACCATCGCGCGGAAGATAGCGCGTGATGATGACAGTGACATTATCGATGGCGCCGCGCTCCAGGGTCAGCGCGACAAGCGCGTCGCAGGCGCTTTGCGGCGCCTTGTCCCGCGCGATTTCGAGGATTTCCGGGTCGCTGACATGGGCCGTCAAGCCATCGCTGCAAATGATGAAAATATCGCCTTTTTCCAAGATGCCTTGGGTGATTTCGGCGTCGAGTTCATCGTAGATGCCGATGGCGCGGGTAATCACATTGCGGCGCGGCCAGGTTTTCGCTCCTTCCGCGCTCAGAATGCCTTCCGCAACAAGTTCCGCCACTTCGCTGTGATCGCGCGTCATCTGCGTGATCCTGCCGTCACGCACAAGGTAGATCCGGCTGTCGCCTGCCCAGAGACAGGCATAAGTCCCTTCATGCGTGAGCAAGGCCGCGAGCGTCGTGCCTATTCTGATGCCATGCTCGTCGGCGATGCGCAGCAGTCGCTGATTGGCTTTCGCGAGCCGGTCCTGGCAGCGGGCGCAAAGATCGGCGAGGGAGGCGGTCTCGCCTATGGCCTGCAGGGCATCGACGACGGTCGCGCTGGCAAAAGCACCCGCCTCAAGCCCGCCCATGCCGTCAGCGACCGCCCAGATCCCGCTTTCCGGCAAGACGAGATAGGAATCTTCATTTTCCAGCCGCAGCTTGCCGATATCGGTGGCGGCCCCGCTCTCGAATTCGCGCATGTGATCGTTCATGACCTGGGATCTGCCAGCTCGCAGCTTGAATCGCAGCGCCTCACAACATTCGATTCATAAACGCAAAATATGTTATGCTTTGAAAACTTTTGAACCTTATTCCTGAACTGGGTTGTTCAAAAGGTTCCGTTACGCCAACGGTTATTTGAAAAAAAACAGAAAGAGAAAGGCACCAAGCGGCGCCCCGTGCGACACTTGAGCTTGGATTGGCTGGCCCAAAAATACGGGGGGCTAGCCAACTTGGGCCGGTGCGGGTTAGAAAGGCTTTGCCTATTGCGTCGCTATGGCTTCTCGATCGATCAGGATCAGGAAAATATGGCCCTTTCAAACCCAGATCTGCGGCGTCGCTTCGCCTCTTTCGTCCTGGCGGCGGGCTTTTTTTGCGGCTCTGGCCTGTCGAATGCCATGGCAAGCCCGGCCTTGGCGGTCGATGTCGGCTCTGGCGCCGTCCTGTACCAGCAAGAGGCGGCAAGGCCGTGGTATCCGGCCTCTCTGACCAAATTGATGACCCTTTATGTGGCCCTCAAGGCGGTTTCCGAGCACCGCCTCAGCTTCGATACGCCGCTCGTCGTCTCAGTGCGGGCGACGGCAATGCCGCCGTCGAAAATGGGATTCCGCCCGGGAACCCAGGTGACGCTCGGCAATGCCTTGAAGATGATGATCGTCAAATCGGCGAATGATATTGCGATCACAGTGGCTGAAGGGGTTTCCGGCTCGGTCGAAGCCTTTGCCGACGAAATGAACGATGCGGCGGGCGAACTTGGCCTCACGCAATCGCATTTTGTCAATCCGAATGGGCTGCCGGATGATCGGCACTTTTCTTCGGCGCGAGACATGGCGATACTCGCTCGGGCCTTATATTTGCGCTTCCCGGATCAGGGCGGCCTTTTTGGCATCGGCGCCTTGCGGCTCGGGGATGCGATCATCACGAACCACAATAATCTCCTCGGCCGCTATCCCGGCGCGGAGGGAATGAAGACGGGCTTCACCTGCGCGGCAGGTTTCAATATTGTTGCAAGTGCCGAACAGGGCGGCCGCAAGCTCATTGTCGTCATCCTCGGCTCGCCCAATGTCGAACAGCGCACGCTCAAGGCGGCGGCTCTCTTCGACCGGGGCTTCGCCGGGATCGATCGTCCCTCGGTGCCGGTCACCGGTCTTGCGGCTGAGACTACCGGGGCCGCCCCCGACATTCGCAAGCAGGCCTGCGGCAATCGCAGCAAGGCGCTCGCTCAATCCAATGCCGAAATCGAGCAATTGATGGCGCCATTGATGGCGGCCACCAACACCGGCTTTGCATCGCAGCCGGAACATGCGGTTCTCTTCGATGGCCAAGCCTTGGCGCGGGCTGTGCCCATGGCGGCAAGGATCAAGCTGGTTCCACGGCCTGTCTTCGATCCGGTTCCAATTTTCGTCGGCGCGGCCGAAGGCTATGCCGGTCCGGTCGCGCAGGCCCGCTTGCCGCATTCCCCCATTGGGACGGAGACAGCGCCGGTGACGGCGAGTGCCTATGCCGCTGCAGCCAAGCTGCCTTTCGAGGGGAGCGGGACGCCGCTTGCCCCCGATGTTGGCGCTTTGCCCTTGAAGGGTCATGCCGCGAGAGCGCTCCTCAAACCGGCTGCGCCGCATGAGGCCGTCGCACAAACGAAGAGCCACAAGGTCGCGGCTATCAGCGAGCACGCCAAGGTGGCCGAGAGCAAGGGAAAGGCTGCGGCGAAAAAGGCGGTTGCGGCGAAAGCGGTTGCCGCGAAACATTCGCCGGAAAAAGCCAAGACGAAACTCGCCGCCAAAACCCCGGTTCATTCCAAGAACGGCACGCATGCCAGCAAGGCGAAATCGGGCAAAGCCGGGGGCCAAGGCGCGGAATGATTTCCAGATGGGTGACCAAGATATGCCCTGAATTCGAAAGAATTCAGGGTTCCTTTCCAGCAAATCGCTTATGCGAGAGCGATTTGCTGAAGTGTCACCGCCTATTCCTTTGGGCCGGCGGTATATGATGTGGGCTTCATGACACAGGATGCGCGACGGCCGCCGCCGCCCATTCCCTTGACGGTCATCACCGGGTTTCTCGGCGCCGGGAAAACCACCTTGCTGAATCGCCTTTTGCGCGATCCGGCTCTTGCCGACACGCTGGTCCTCATCAATGAATTTGGTGAAATCGGCCTTGATCATCTCCTGGTCGAAAAGGTCGATGGCGACATGCTCGTCATGTCGTCCGGGTGTCTTTGCTGCTCGATTCGCGGCGATCTCATTGCAACTTTGGAAGATTCGCTGCGGCGGCGCGATAATGGCCGTATCGCCCCGTTTCAAAGGGTCGTGATCGAGACGACGGGTCTCGCCGATCCAGCCCCGGTCCTGCACACGATCATGTTTCACCCCTATCTGATGTTGCGGTTCCGTCTCGACGGCGTCGTGACTTTGGTCGATGCGGTGAATGGCGAAGCGACCCTCGACGCGCATAATGAGGCGGTGAAACAGGCGGCGGTCGCGGACCGGCTCGTCTTGACCAAAACCGATCTTCAGACGGATGAGGTGGCGCAAGCAGCTTTGCGCAAGCGCCTTGCGGGCCTTAATCCCGGCGCCTTGCTGCTTGACGCGGCGAGGGGGGAGGCCGTTGCAGCGCAGCTTTTGAACGCCGGCCTCTTTGATCCCGAGCGAAAATCAGCCGATGTTCGCAAATGGCTGAACGCGGAAGCCTTCCCCGATACGGCGTCGCACGGGGCGCATGACCATCACGGCCATGAGCATCAAGATGATGGGCATGACAATCATAAGCATGACGTCAATCGCCACGATGCCTCGATCCGCGCCTTTTGCTTGCGCGAGGCCACCCCGCTTGCGCCCGCAGCCTTCGACCTGTTTCTCGAATTGTTGCGCAATGCGCATGGGCCATGCCTCTTGCGGGTCAAGGGCATTGTTGCGCTGGCGGACGATCCTTCGCGCCCGATCGTCATTCACGGCGTCCAGCATGTGTTTCATCCGCCGGTGCGGCTCGATGCCTGGCCCGACGAAGACCGCTCGACGCGCATCGTCTTCATTTTGCGCGACATGGAACCTTCCTTTGTCGAA
>DASQCU010000320.1:0-8002 GCA_035634575.1 Beijerinckia sp. | reverse complement strand
GTTCTGCTGGCCGACAAGGCGGAACGAAAATTTGGCGCTGGCCTGCGCTGGCAAAACTGTCTTCGAGCCCTTGCCGGTATAGCCCCCGATGATGCCATTCACATCGCAAGTCGGGCGCGACCAGATCATTTCGAGCACGCTGCGGCCATGTTCGCCGGCGGGAATGGCAAGACCCACATCGCCCAAAAACTCGGCTTCGCTGAATGGCAAATGGCGCCATTGCTCCGCGACTTCCTGAGGCAATTCCGCCACGCCCTCATAGAAACCCGGCAATGTCAGCCGCCCCTCGTCATCGTGCAGATCGCTGATGACACGCGACAACACGCGGATGGGATTGATCGCCGGGCCGCCGAACATGCCCGAATGAAGATCGCGGCTCGCGCCATGGATCACCACTTCCTCAAGGACGAGGCCGCGCAGCATGGTCGTAATGGCGGGCGTGTCACGGTTCCACATGCTTGTATCGCAAACAAGCGCCATATCGGCTTTGAGCTCGGCCTTGTTCGCGGCAAGAAAGCCCGGCAGCGAAGTCGAACCGCTTTCCTCCTCGCCTTCGAGCAGGATGGTGATATGGCAGGGCAGATCGCCGGTCTCCTTGAAGGCGCGGCAGGCTTCGATAAAGGTCATGAGCTGGCCCTTATCATCGGCGACACCGCGCGCGATGATCTGCTTGCCCGTCGCGGCGTCCGCAATGCGCGGCTCGAAAGGCGGGGTCTCCCAGAGGTCGAGCGGGTCCGGCGGCTGGACATCATAATGGCCGTAAAAGAGCACATGCGGCACATCCGGGCGCGGCGCCTTGGCCTGCGCCACCACCATTGGATGGCCGGGCGTCGGCCGCACCGAGGCTTCAAATCCCAAGGCCTGCAATTCACGGGTGAGATATTCGGCAGCCTTGGTGCAATCGGCGGCAAATGCGGGATCGGTCGAAATCGACTTGATTTCGAGCAGTTTGAACAGCCGCCCCAAGGCGGAATCGAGATTGGCGTCGATCTTCGCCAAGACGGTATCGAGCGCGGCCATATGGATCTCCTTGCAGCAGAGGGCGGGCCGCCGCGCTGGATTTCTCGCCAAATCCAGCAAGGCTCTTTTCAATAATCCCGCCTCGTTGCCATTTAATCTACTAAGCTCCAGGCCTTCCCGCAAAGGCTGCTACGAACCAAAGGAAACGGATGATCATGCGGCTACGTGCCGATATTTGGGTGGCGGCCTATATCCGGCGCTGCGCGGTCGAAGGCGCCTATGCGGTGCTGCGCCGCCGGGGTGCCCCGGAAGCGGGCGCGATCTTCGTCAAGCTCGACCGCCTCGATGGCACAGCAGCCCTCTACGGCCCCGCGCCGCAAAGCGAAATCCTGGTTGCCGAGGAGCGCCGGTTCACCCGCCTCCATCGCAGCGAATGGATCGAGCCTGCGGATGCCGAAACGCGCCTGCAGCGGGAAATCAGTTTCGATCCCGATCTCTGGATCGTCGAGGTCGAGGATCGCGCCGGGCGGGCCTTTCTCGATGTCGCGGCCTGATCCCCTGACCAAAGGCGCTCTGGCCGCGCCCCGCGCCGCATGGCAAAAGGGCTGAACCTATTTTTCAGATACGGAGCGAGCATGTCTAACGCCGACAGCAAGGCGACCGATCTCTTCCCGCCGGGCGATGAAGCCAGCTGGCGCAAGCTCGTCAATGATGTGCTAAAGGGCGGCAGTTTCGAAAAGCTTGTCTCGACGACCTTTGAAGGTCTGCGGATCGAGCCCCTTTATCCACGCGCGAGCCTTGAGACGGGCCGTGCCCTGCGGCAGAAGCAGGGCCCCTGGCAAATATCGCAAAGGATGGATCACCCCGATGTCGAGGCGGCGAATGCAATTGCGCTGCACGACCTCGAAAATGGCGCCGACTCCCTCACGCTCACCATAGACGAAACCCCGGCGGCGCACGGCTTTGGCGTGAAAATCGAAAACGGACGTGACCTCGACCGCGCTTTGCAAAATATCGAGCTCGATTTGATCTCGCTGCGCCTCGATGCCGGAGAGCGTACGCTCGCGCTCGCGGGCGATTTCCAGGCTCTCGCCAAGGAGCGGCGTCTGACCTCCGCATCGCTCGATCTCGATTTCGGCTATGATCCGGCCGGGTCTTTTGCGCGATCGGGGAGTCTTTCCGCCTCCCCCGCCGAGATTGGCACCGAAGCCGCGCAAATGGCCAGGATTCTGCGCGATGGCGGCTTTACCGGGCATTTGTCGCAAGCCGATGCAAGGCCCTATCACGAGGCAGGAGCCGGGGAAGCCCAGGAACTCGGCGCCGTGCTCGCGACCGGGGTTCAATATTTGCGCCTCCTCGAAGCGGGCGGCCTGTCCCTTGAAGAGGCGCGCGACGAGATCGCCTTTCTCCTCGTCGCCGATGCCGACGAATTTATGAGCCTCGCCAAATTCCGCGCGCTGCGGCAACTTTGGGCGCGCATCGAGGCGGCCTGCGGCCTTGCCCCGAAGCCGATCCGCCTCCACGCCGAGACGGCCTTCCGCATGGCAACCAAACGCGACCCTTGGGTCAATATTCTGCGCGCCACGGTCGCGGTCTTTTCGGCGGGATTGGGCGGCGCCGATGCCATCACCGTCCTGCCTTTCACCTTGGCGCTGGGCCTGCCCGACGAACTTGCGCGGCGCATCGCCCGCAATACGCAATTGCTGCTCCTTCATGAATCCCATCTCGCCAAGGTTGCCGACCCGGCGGCGGGCGCGGGCGGATTCGAAGCCTTGACCGAAGCGCTCTGCGAGAAAGCCTGGGCCTTTTTCCAGGACATCGAAAGAGCCGGAGGCATCATCGAAGCGCTCAAGACGGGTCTGCCTCAAAAGGTCATCGCCGAGACCGCCGAAAAACGGCACGCCGCGATTGCGAAGCGCGAACAGCCGATCACCGGCACCAGCGAATTTCCGAATCTCGCCGAGGCGCCGGTCCGCGTACTCATCCCCGCCCCTTCCGCAAAATCGGCATCCGCGGCGCCCGGATCGCTCCCGTCGCGGCGGGATGCCGAGTCCTTCGAAGCCTTGCGCGATGCTTCCGATGAAACATTCGCGCGAACCGGCACGCGGCCGAAAGTTTTTCTCGCCAATCTCGGCCCGATTTCCGCCTTCATGGGCCGCTCAATATTTGCCAAGAATCTCTTCGAAGCTGCGGGCATCGAAGCGATGACCAATGACGGTTTCGCGACTCCAGCCGAGGCCGCTGGGGCCTTCCTCGCCGCGCAAAGCAAGATCGCCTGCATATGCTCCTCCAATGCGATCTATGCGCAAGAGGCAGCCGCGACCGCGCAGGCGCTGCGCGCGGCAGGTGCCCAATCCATTTATCTTGCGGGATCGCCCGGCGAACATGAAAAGGCGTGGCGGGAAGCTGGCGTTAATGAGTTTGTTTTTGCTGGCTGTGACGTCCTGATCACCTTAGAAAGAGCTCTTGCAAGCGCCGCCTGAGGTGAGGAACGCCATGATGATCGCCAGCCGTGCCCGTTTTTTTCTTGTCTTGCTCACGACGGTGGCAAGCATCGCCGCCGCCCACGCGGCGAGAGCTGAGGAAACGGCAGCGGCTGGCGCGAGAGCCTATGACGGGGTCTATGTCGTGGACCTCTATACCGACCAAGGTTCATGCGAAAAGGAAAGGCAAGTGATCGTCGCCGTCGCCGGTGGTCACGTGGCATCGACAAACGACATCACAGTCCAGAGTTCCGGCCACATCGACCAGCGCGGCGTCGTTTCGCTTGCTGTCCGGCGTGACAGAGATGTTGCCCATGTGGCGGGGAAAGTGAATGGCAAGTCCGGCTCAGGCACCTGGTCGTCGCCCACCGCCCTCTGCGGCGGCCGCTGGCGTGCCGAACGGCGCGGCTGAGCATCCATATACCGCCGTTCCGGAGGAACAGGCGGTGCAACTCCGGTAAATCGCCCTAGCGTCAGCGATTTACCGGAAACGAACCCTGAATTCCTTCGAATTCAGGGTATACCAAAGACAGAACCCCTCCTGCCAAAGGGCCGATGGTCGGGGCTGGCGCGTCAGCCTATATTCAGCTCGTCTTGCCTGTATTGTTCGGAGCCTCCCGATGAGCCGCATCCCAGACTTTTCTGAACTCGGTTTCGCGCCGGCGGCCATCGCCCAGGAAATACCCAATACCGCGAACTGGGCAACGCCCGAAGGAATCGAGGTCGCGCCCATTTATGGCGCAGGAGATCTCGAAGGGCTGGATAATCTTCAGACATTCCCCGGCAGGGCTCCTTTTCTACGGGGGCCCTATCCGACAATGTATGTGAATCAGCCCTGGACGATTCGCCAATATGCGGGCTTCTCCACGGCTGAGGACTCCAACGCCTTCTACCGCCGCAACCTCGCCGCCGGGCAGAAAGGTCTTTCGGTTGCCTTCGATCTTGCGACCCATCGCGGCTATGATTCCGACCATCCGCGCGTCGTAGCCGATGTCGGCATGGCGGGTGTCGCAATCGACTCGATCCTCGATATGCGGACGCTCTTCTCTGGCATCCCGCTCGATGAAATGTCCGTCTCGATGACGATGAATGGCGCGGTCCTGCCGGTGCTCGCGCTTTATATTGTTGCGGCCGAAGAGCAAGGCGTGCCAGTGCAAAAGCTCACCGGCACGATCCAAAACGATATTCTTAAAGAATTCATGGTGCGCAACACCTATATTTATCCGCCGGAAGCCTCATTGCGCATCATCTCGGATATTTTTGCCTTTACCGCGCAAAATATGCCAAAGTTCAATTCGATTTCGATCTCCGGCTATCACATGCAGGAAGCAGGCGCCACCGCCGATCTCGAACTCGCCTATACTTTGGCCGATGGTGTCGAATATATCCGCGCCGGAATCAAGGCCGGGCTTGATGTCGATCATTTCGCGCCCCGCCTTTCCTTCTTCTTCGCGATTGGCATGAATTTCTTCATGGAGGTCGCGAAACTGCGCGCCGCGCGACTCCTTTGGGCAAAGCTTGTCAAGGGCTTCAATCCCAAATCGGACAAGTCGCTCGTCCTGCGTACGCATTGCCAGACATCCGGCTGGTCGCTGACCGCGCAGGATGTGTTCAACAATGTGATGCGCACCGAGATCGAGGCCATGGCCGCGACCCAAGGCCATACGCAAAGCCTCCACACCAATGCGCTCGATGAGGCGATTGCCCTTCCGACCGATTTTTCCGCCCGCATCGCCCGCAACACGCAGCTTTTCCTGCAACAGGAAAGCGGCACGACGTGCATCATCGATCCCTGGGGCGGCTCTTATTATGTCGAAAAACTGACGGCGGAACTCGCTGCCAAGGCCTTGGCGCATATCGAGGAAGCCGAGGCCCTGGGCGGCATGACGAAGGCGATCGAAGCCGGTATTCCAAAGCTGCGCATCGAAGAGGCCGCCGCCAAGACACAAGCGCGGATCGACAGCGGCACCCAATCCGTGATCGGAGTGAACAGATTCAAGCCCGAGAACGAGGCCGAGATCGAGATCTTGAAGGTCGAGACGGCCGCGGTGCGGGCCCAGCAGCTCGCCAAGCTTGAAAGCCTGAGGGCCGAGCGCGATGCGCAACAGGTCCAGCGCGCCCTCGACGCCCTGACCGAAGGTGCAAAGACCAATGCCAATCTTTTGGGGCTCGCGGTGGAAGCCGCGCGCGCCAAGGCCACGGTCGGCGAAATTTCCTTCGCGCTGGAAAAGGTCTTTGGCCGCCATCGCGCCGAGATCAAGGCGGTCTCCGGGGTCTATAAGCGGGAGTCTGGCCTTGAGTCTCTTGCCATTACCCGAGTCCAGAGCCTGGTGCAGGCTTTCGCCGAGAACGATGGCCGGCGCCCGCGCATTCTCGTCGCCAAGATCGGCCAGGACGGGCATGATCGCGGGCAGAAGGTCATTGCCTCGGCCTTTGCCGATCTTGGCTTCGATGTGGACATTGGGCCGCTCTTCGCCACACCTCAGGAGGCGGCCCGCCAGGCAGTCGAGAAGAACGTCCATATCATCGGCGTTTCGTCGCTGGCGGCCGGTCACCTGACCATCGTGCCGGAGCTCAAAGCCGCCTTGGAAAAAGAAGGACGCGGCGACATCATGATCGTCGTCGGCGGGGTCATTCCTCCGCAGGATTTCAGCTCATTGCAGGAGTCTGGCGCCGCCGCGATCTTCCCGCCCGGAACCGTCATCCCGGAAGCCGCCGCAAGTCTTATCGAAGCCTTGAACAGCAGGCTCGGCTATCAGCAGAAGGAAGTGGCTTAGACCACAGGTCATAAAGAATAACCTGTGATGCCACCCTCGAAGTTTCGGCAACCTTTTTAAAGAGCGAAAATTCGAGAAAGGAACCAAGGATCGCCTTTTGCAATCCTTGGTATACAGCCGTTCCGCAAGAACAGGGGTGCCCTCCAGCAAACCGCTCTCGCGTAAGCGATTTGCTGGAGAGGAACCCTGAATCCTCATGGCTTCAGGGAATAGCGTTTTTCCCTGCGAATTCAGGACTTCGTCGTGTTTTCCTAATGCTAGCGCATGAGTAGTCACTGAAAGTGATATAAGTAATTATTGCTGAATTTCCCCATTCCTGCAGTTTTCACGCAATGGTCGTGCGAGCGTCATCTCAGTGCAGACTGACGGTTCTTAATTATCTCCGCTGTAGCCTTAAGCGAATTTCAAGGCACAATTGCACATAGGGGGCAAAGATCATGGGGAAATCGCGTATTCTTTTCAGTATAGCAGCATTGCTGCTCGCGGCGGCGTCATTAACCGCCGGCTCTGATAAAGCTCAGGCAGCCTGCGAACTGCATTCGGCCGGCGGCAAGATCAAGCACGTCATCCATATTCAATTCGACAATGTCCACTTGCGGCGCGACAATCCCAACGTTCCGTCAGATCTTGAGCAGATGCCGCATCTCCTCAATTTCATCCTCGACAATGGGACGATGAGCGGCAAC
Organism: Beijerinckia sp.; assembly: GCA_035634575.1. Classification (GTDB taxonomy): domain Bacteria; phylum Pseudomonadota; class Alphaproteobacteria; order Rhizobiales; family Beijerinckiaceae; genus Beijerinckia. The sequence continues at coordinate 1,096 of DASQCU010000320.1, read as the reverse complement.
CATCACACGCCACTCATCTCGCATACGGCAACGGATATTCTCACAATCCTGACCGGCGTCTACGGCGACCGCATGGGCGTCCCCGTGGCTAACAGCTATGGCTATTTCAAAGAGGATGGCAGCGTCGGATTTTCGAGCTCATTTGCCTATTGGACCGCGACTGGCGGCGACGGCAAACCGCAATTGATCGACGAAGAGGGCAAGACAGCTCCGGCCCCATGGGTACCCTTTACGCGGGCAGGCTGCGACGTTGGTGCCTTCTCGATCGCCAATATGGAATTCGAAAGCATCCCTTCCGACGTTGAGAACGTTTTCCCCGCGGGCTCGTTTGAAGTCCAGGAGGCCATCAACAACAAGACCAAGGCGCAGGCGGACTTCCTCGGCATTGCGATTCATTGCGCAAGAAAGAGCAAGCTTTGTGCTGACCCAATGCATGCAAGGCCCGATCTTCTGCCGGACGAACCCGGCGGCTACACCGGCTTCAATGCGCTTTACGGCAATTATCATGTGCAGCCGGTGATCTCGCCGAATGGGCCAGTGAAGGACCTCGACGGCAACATCATTCAAGATGCCCATGGCAATCCGGGCTTCCCGAATGTCTTCAACCCTCTGGCCACTCAATCGCTCGGCTATGCCGCGACCATGCTCGAAGCGGGCGTGCCAATCATCTATGTCTATATCGCCGATGCACATGATCAAAATCCCGCGCCATCGACCGGAGCTCGCGCCTTCGGTCCCGGCGAGCAAGGCTATGTTCAGCAGCTTGCCACTTATGACGCCGCCTTCAAGAAATTCTTCGACAGGCTCCAGGCCGACGGCATCAACAAGGATAATACGCTCTTCATTGTCACACCCGACGAGAACGATCATTTCGTTGGGGGTCCGGCCAGTCCCGCCAATTGCGATGGCATCAACGTGCCTTGCACCTATGCGAAAATTGGCGAGATCGACACCTTTCTCAATCGCCTCCTGACGAGCTCATCCTACACGCCGCCGGCCTTCGACATTCATTTCGACGATGCGCCGACGGTTTATATCCATGGCAATCCGGATCAGACCGCCAGCAATACGCGCGGCCTCGAGCATGCTCTGAGCA
>DASQCU010000319.1:0-4148 GCA_035634575.1 Beijerinckia sp. | reverse complement strand
ACATTTTTGCTGGGCGAAAAGATCGTATCCGTCATGTTTTCATTCTCACATGGTTTGCCGGAAATTGCGAACCAAAGCGCGGAGGCAGGCATGCTACCTTCGGGGGTGAGACCTCCTGCCGCTAACGTCCCCTCTCTCTGTATTTTATTGTTTACACATGTCATTTTGTACCACAGGTCATAAAGAAATGACCTGTGGCGCCACTCTCGAACTTTCGCTCAACGCTAAAGAAAAAGCGAAAATTCGAGAAAGGAACCAAGGATCGCCTTTTGCGATCCTTGGTATTAATCATACGGTCACAAACGACTGTTGGCGGGGCACCCACTTGCCTCACTTGTGCAATGCAATATTGTATCCCGGTGCCATTTCGGAGACCGTTTTATGTCAATTCGACCACGCCGAAGCATTCTCTATGTGCCAGGAGACAATGCCCGCGCGCTGGAAAAATCGAAGACGCTCGCGGCAGATGGTCTCATCTTTGACCTTGAGGACGCGGTCGTACCTGAGGCGAAGGCGAAGGCCCGCGCCGAGGTCGTCGCCGCCATCAAGGCAGGCGGCTATGGCGTCCACGAGACAATCATCCGGGTCAATGGCTTTGAGACGCCTTGGGGCAAGGATGATCTCGCCGCGGCGGCAGCGGCGGGGCCAGACGCGGTTCTGATCCCGAAGGTCACCTGCCCGGGTGACATCATGTATGCGGCAAAGGATCTGCGTGAAGCGGGTGCGCCCGACCATACAAGGGTGTGGGCGATGATGGAGACATCGCTCGCGATCCTCAACGCCGATTCGATCTCGCGCACGGCGGGCGACCCGGCCTCGCGGCTTTCCGTCCTGGTCATGGGCACGAATGATCTCGCCAAGGAGACCCGGGCAAGGCTCACGCCTGGGCGCACTTCACTCCTCACCTGGCTCTCGACCTGCCTTGCCGCTGCGCGGGCGCATCGAATCGAGATCATCGATGGCGTTTTCAATGATTTTTCCGACGCGGCGGGATTTCGCGCCGAATGCGAGCAGGGCCGCGATCTCGGCATGGACGGCAAGACCCTGATTCATCCCAATCAGGTCGCGATCTGCAACGAGGTTTTCGCCCCGCCGCCTGAGGAGATAGCCTGGGCGAAAAAGGTCATGGCGGCCTTTGCCGCACCCGAAAATGCCGAAAAAGGCGTCTTGCAGGTCGATGGCCGCATGGTTGAGCGCCTGCATGAGGAAATGGCCCGCAGAACTGTCAAGATCGCTGAGGTCATCGCCGCGCTCACTCCGCGCTGAGGGGGCCGAATGAGGGTCTTGCCTCAATCCTTGCGATAAATTACGAGCCGAGCTGTTTTTGGGGACAAGTGCGACCAGGCTCCCAATTTGCGCCGTGATTTGCGATGATTTGCTTCTTCCTATAAAACCGCCGAAAATCGAGAGGGTTCGACATGGCCGATGAGAGGGGCGAGGGGTCCGAGATAAAGCCTGAGCCTTTTGCTGCGGCGCGGGCGCTTCGCCGTGAGCCCCCGATCATCGATGGCAAGGCGGAAGGGGTGGAGGCTAGCTCCGCCATGGAAGGGCCGCCGGCCGATATTTTGCCTGAAGAGGTTGCGGCGACCGAGGTTCCGCCTCCTTTTGAAGAAAAGCGGACGCAATCTCGCGCTTGGCCGTTCATTTCCGCGGTCATTCTTGGCGCGTTGCTTGGTGGCGCGCTCGGCACGGCTGGCTCCTATGGCCTTCGCTATGTCGACGGCTCGCATGAAGGCCTCGCCTGGCTCGACGAACAGATCGCCGGCCTGAACACGCGTCTCGAGGAAGTCGAGAAAAATAACGAGGCCCTGGGCGTTCGCTCCCGCGATGTCTTGGCATTGCTCGACAAACGTCTTGTGGCGGCAGAAGCAGGGGCTAATTCGGCGCGCGGCCTGAACACGCGTCTCGAGGAAATCGAGAAAAATAACGAGGCATTGGGCGTTCGCTCCCGCGATGCCTTGGCATTGCTGGACAAACGTCTCGTGGCGGCAGAAGCAGCGGCCAATTCGGCGCGTGGCGATGCGCAAAAGGCTCTCGGGCGGCCCATACCGGTTCCATCATCAGCGGCAACCAATCCTGCGCCAGCGGCCAATCCCCTGCCTGCGGCTAATTCTGTCGATCTTGCGCCCATCGAAGCGCGAATCAGCAAGCTCGAGCAGAGGCTTGTTCCGCTCGAAACGACCCTTGCCGCATCGAAAACTGATGTTCGCGCGCCGCAAGATCGTGACGCTGGCGCAGCCGATCCGGCGCTCGCCGCCACGCGAACCGCGATTGTCGCCGCAAGCCTTGGGCGCAAGATTGCGCGTGGCGTGCCCTTTACCGGTGAAATCAGCGTGCTCGACACGCTTGGCGTCGACAAAGCGAAACTCGCGGTCCTGCGGCCGCTCGCCGGCACCGGAGTTGCGAGCACGAAGAAGCTCGCCGAGCAGTTCGCGTCTGTGAGCGATTCGATTCTCGCGAGCCCCAACGAAGATCACAGCGAAAACTTCCTGGAGCGGCTGGCTCGCGATGCCGCTCGTCTCGTCCGCATCCGCCGCGTTGACGCTACATCTGGCACCGACCTGCCGGACCTTGTCGCGGGAATCGAAAATGCCCTGGCCCATGATGATGTGGAAGAAGCCTTGACCTTATGGACGCAATTGCCCGCGGACGCCAAATCCAAGTCGGAGGCATTTGCCAGTGCAGCCCGCGAGCGGCTCGCCGTCCTGAGCGCCGCCCGCGCCATCGAGTCTGACGCGCTGGCTTCACTTGGCAAGCCGAAGTCATAAATTTCACTTCGATGATAAATCTTAAGCGGCGGCGCCCAGGACTTTATATTTGCCATTATATACCCTGAATCCTACGGATTCCGGGTATATTACCGTTGAGCCGGCGTGACTTCGCCCGATCATGGACTATTCTTTCGGCGGGACAGATATGATTCGCGTTCTCCTGTTTCTCTGTCTTCTTGCGGCTCTGGCGCTTGCCGATGCCTGGTTCATGGAGCGGCCAGGTCAGATTGTCCTCACCTGGCAGGGCTATCAGGTCGAAACCTCGGTTGCGGTTGGCCTGGCGATCGTGTTCGGCTTTGCCGCTTTGCTCACCATCATTTGGACTCTGCTGCGTTTTACCTTCCGCATTCCGTCGCTCGTGGCGTTCCGCCAGCGGAGGCGCCGGCGTGACAAGGGCTATGCGGCGCTCTCGCGCGGGATGATCGCGGCAGGGACGGGGGATCTGCGGCTCGCAAAGAAATCCGCCGCCGAAGCGCAAAAGCGCCTGCCGGACGAGCCCCTGGTCCTTCTCCTCGCCGCGCAAACGGCCCAGCTCGCGGGAGAGCGAATGCAAGCGGAAGGCGCATTCCAGGCCATGGCGAATCGTGACGACACGCGTCTCCTCGGTCTGCGTGGCTTGCATATCGAGGCGCAACGGCGCGGCGATATCGAAGCCGCGCTTCAGTTCGCGGCACAGGCGCATGAAATCACGCCTTTACCCTGGTCGGGCAAGGCGGTCCTCGACCATCGCGCCTGCAATGCCGACTGGCAGAGCGCCCTGGCGACGCTTGAAAGCAATATCTCGGCCAAGATTGTCGATAGGGAAACCGGCGATCGCCAGCGCGCAGTCCTCGAAACGGCAATCGCCGAGGAAAAGGCCCTCAGCGCGCCTGACGAGGCGCTGCGTCTTGCCCGCTCGGCGCTGAAGAGCGCCCCTGATTTTGTCCCTGCGATCGTGCTCGCTGCGCGGCTCTGGAGCCGTAAGGGGGATATCCGGAAGGCGGCGAAATTGATCGAAGGCGTTTGGCAGAATGCGCCGCATCCCGAACTTGCCAATGTCTATCTCGATCTGCGCCCGGGTGATTCGAACGCGGATCGTCTCCATCGGGCCGAGACCCTTGCGCGCCTTGCCCCCAATGATCCGGAAAGCCTGATGGCGGTGGCGACCGCGGCTTTGGCCGCGCATGACTATGCGCTCACCCGCAAAACCTTATTGTCCTTGATCGAGGGTCAGGAGCGGCCGACCGCGCGCATGTGCTTGTTGATGGCGGAGCTTGAAGAGGCCGAGCATGGCGCTGCGGGCGCTGTGCGCGAATGGCTCGCGCGCGGCTCGCGGGCACCGCGCGATGCGGTCTGGATGGCTGATGGTATAGCCTCCGAAAAATGGCTGCCGGCCTC
>DASQCU010000318.1:0-4355 GCA_035634575.1 Beijerinckia sp. | reverse complement strand
GCTCTCGGTGGATCTCATCCGTCCCGAACCGGTGCGCGCCGTCCAGAAGATCGACATCCAGGTTAAAGATTAGTGCATGCGAGACTGATGGTGCGCATGCAAGGCGGGTCAGAGGACCGCCAGAAAGAGGTGTCATCATGTTGAACGAAAACAAATTTACCGAGAGACCGGTTCTTACCGACGAACAGCTCGCAAGCCTCGGCGGCGGTCAGGTCGCCTATGTCAAGCCCTTGCGCTCGGACGAGGTGAACAGGCTTTTCCCGCAGGCTCCCGCGCTGAAACCCGGCGTGCAGCTTTTTGCCTTGCTCGCCGCCGATGGGACGCCCATCCTTTTGACGGATTCGCGCGATGTAGCGGTCGCCAATGCGCTGCAGCATGAGCTGGAAATGGTGAGCGTGCATTGATTGCAGATGGGTCGCCGGGTTGTGGCTTGACGCTCTACGCTCTGAACACCGCCGCCGAGGCGGGATGCAGGCTTTTCCCAGAATCGACGCCCCCTGGACCCGCCGAAAGATCCCCGGGTCCAGTCAAACCATGATATAGAGCTCTCACCGCGCGGATAGCCACGGGCCCCATCCCAAGCTATGCTCCGGCGCGGAGGAGAATCATGGCGGGACCGCGTTCGACATCAAGGACCAGGGCAGAGGAAACCCATTTCGGCTATTCCCGCGTGCGGCTGCAGGAGAAGCAGGCGCGGGTCGATGAGGTTTTCCACAAGGTCGCCTCGCGTTACGATCTGATGAACGATCTCATGTCGGGCGGTATGCACCGGCTCTGGAAGGATCTGTTCGCGGCCAAGATCAGACCCTCGAAAACCGCGCGTTTTCGTCATCTCGATGTTGCCGGCGGCACCGGCGACATAGCTTTTCGTGTGGCGCGGGCGGGCACGCCGCGAACCGAGATCACCGTCCTCGACATTAATGCCAATATGCTCGAAGTCGGCCACGAACGTGCGCGCAAGCGGGGGCTCGCAGAGAGAATCAATTTCGTCCAGGCCAATGCCGAAGATCTGCCTTTCGCCGGTGGGTCCTTCGATGCCTACACGATCGCTTTCGGGATTCGCAATGTCCCGCGCATCGACCAGGCGCTCGCCGAGGCGCATCGCGTCCTGAGGCGCGGCGGCCAATTCCTCTGCCTCGAGTTTTCCAACGTCGATATCCCCGGTCTCGACCGTCTTTATGAGGCCTATTCGTTTCGCGCCATCCCTTGGATGGGACAGATCGTGACTGGCGATGCGGCATCCTATCGCTATCTTGTCGAATCGATCCGGCGTTTCCCGGATGCCGAAACCTTTCGTGACATGATCGCCACTGCTGGATTTTCGCGCGCCTCGTTTACACGGCTCTCGGGTGGGATAGTTGCCATTCACTCGGGCTGGAAGCTCTGATCAGGGCAAACATGAGTTTTTCCCCAGGCTCTCTCTTGCGTCTCACCCGCGCCGGTTTCGTGCTCGCCCGCGAGGGCGTGTTCAGCGATGTCGATCCGACCATTCTGCCGCCGCCCGCGCGCCTGCCGCTCGCCTTGGCAAAGCTTGTCGCGCGGCGCAGTGGCGGATCAAACAAGGGATCGAGCCTCGGCAATCTACCCGCCGCGATCAATCGGCTCGGGCCTTCCTATGTGAAGCTCGGGCAGTTTCTCGCGACGCGGCCCGATGTCGTCGGCCCGGCGGTGGTGAACGAACTCGAACGTTTGCAGGACCGGATGGCGCCCTTTCCGCGCGAGACCGCGATTGCAACCATCGAGGCGGCCTTTGGCAGGCCGATTGAAAAAGTCTTCATCGAGATTGGCGAGCCCGTGGCCGCCGCTTCGATCGCGCAGGTCCACCGCGCCCGCGTGCGCGATATTGACGGCGAACGCGAGGTTGCCGTCAAAGTCCTGCGGCCCGGCGTCGAGCGGCGTTTCAAGCGCGATCTCGGCGACATGTATTTCGCGGCGCATCTCGCCGAGCGTTTCATCCGCGATGTGCAACGTCTAAGGCCCGTCGAGGTCGTCGATACGATGGCGCGCACGGTCCGGATCGAGATGGATTTCCGGCTCGAAGCCGCTGCCGCATCAGAATTTGCCGAGAATGTCGCCGATGATCACGATTTTCGCGTGCCGCGCATCGATTGGGACCGCACCACGAAGGAAGTACTGACGCTTGAATGGATCTCGGGAACGCCCCTCTCCGATATTCCGGCGCTCGCCAAGAAGCACGATCTTCGTGATCTCGGCCGCATCGTCATCCAGTCCTTTCTGCGTCATGCGATGCGCGACGGTTTTTTTCACGCCGATATGCACCAGGGCAATCTGTTCGTCGATGCGCAAGGCCGCCTCGCCGCCGTGGATTTCGGCATCATGGGCCGCCTGGGCTTCAAGGAACGGCGTTTCCTCGCCGAGATCATCTATGGTTTCATTCGGCGCGATTACCGGCGGGTCGCGGAAGTCCATTTCGAGGCGGGCTATGTGCCGCGTATCCACAAGATCGAGGATTTCGCGCAAGCCATTCGCGCCATCGGCGAGCCGATCCATTCGCGAACCGCCGACCAGATCTCGATGGCCAAGCTCCTGACCCTCCTCTTCGAGATCACCGCGCTTTTCGATATGAGGACGCGAACCGAGCTGGTCCTTTTGCAAAAGACCATGGTCGTCGTCGAAGGCGTCGCCCGCACCCTCGACCCGAAGCTCGACATGTGGTCGACCTCGGAACCTGTCGTGCGCAGCTGGATCGAGGAAAATCTCGGACCGCTCGGCAAGGTGAACGACGCGGGGCGGGCTTTGTCCTCGCTGGCGCGTTTTGCTGGCAATCTTCCCGCTTTCCTGCAGCGTACCGAAAATATTGTGACAGAATTCGAAGACATGGCCGAGGGAGGCTTTGAACTCTCTGAAGAGGCGATGAGAAAAATCGGTGTTGCCGCCGCGCGCGGCCAACGCTTAGGGCACCTCGCGCTCTGGCTCATTGCCGCTATCGGGATCGTCCTTCTCTTGCGCCTGTGACGCAATTCGCGCGCTATCCATGAAAGGATAGATGATTAAGGTTTCGAGCATGACCGGCATTTCGGGAAAACGCATTCTGCTCGTTATAGGCGGCGGGATTGCCGCCTATAAAACGCTCGATCTCATCCGCCGCCTGCGCGAGCGTGGCGCCTCGGTCCGCGCCGTGATGACGCCCGCGGCCAAAAATTTCGTGACGCCGCTTTCAGTCGCAAGCCTCACCGGCTCCAAGGTCTTCGAGGATCTTTTCTCGCTGACCGATGAAGCGGAGATGGGTCATATAGAACTTTCACGCGACGCGGATCTCCTTGTCGTGGCGCCGGCGACCGCCGATCTTCTCGCCAAAATGGCGCATGGCCTCGCCGATGATCTCGCCTCGACCCTGCTCCTGGCCACGGACAAGAAGATCCTCGTCGCGCCCGCAATGAATCTGCGCATGTGGCTCGCGCCCGCGACACTGCGCAATGTCGCGCGTTTGCGTGAAGATGGCGTGATTTTCGTTGGCCCGGACGATGGCGAAATGGCCTGCGGGGAATATGGACCTGGCCGGATGAGCGAGCCCCTCACTATTGCCGCCGCGATCGCCACTGCGTTGAGCGGCGAGACCGCCATTCCCTTGCCGCCAGGTCTCGCGCGGCCACAAGGCGTGCTCTCCGGGCGCCGCGTGGTGATCACCTCCGGGCCGACGCATGAACCTATCGATCCAGTGCGCTTCATCGCCAATCGCTCGTCGGGCAAGCAGGGCCATGCCATCGCCCGCGCCGCTGCCGCCAGCGGCGCCGATGTTGTGCTGATCAGCGGCCCCGTCGCCCTCCCCGATCCCGCAAATGTTGCGGCCATTCATGTGGAAACCGCGCGGGAGATGCTGAAAGCCGTCGAAGCCTCGCTACCCGCCGATATTTTCATCGCGGCGGCGGCTGTGGCCGATTGGCGGGTCGCCGAGGCTTCGCCTGAAAAGATCAAGAAAGACGGCAAAGCCCTGCCCCCGCTGGCGCTTGTCGAAAATCCCGACATTCTCGCAACCGTTGCCAAACGCGAGGCCTTGCGTCCCTCCCTCGTCATCGGCTTTGCCGCCGAGACCGAAAATCTCCTCGTTCATGCCAAGGAAAAACTCTTGCGCAAAGGATGCGATATGATCATTGCCAATGATGTCGGCGAGGGCAGCGGCGTCATGGGCGGCGAGAACAATAGCGTGACGCTTTTGACCGGTGGCGGCATGGAATCCTGGCCGAACATGAGCAAGGACGAAGTTGCCGGCCGCCTCGTGACCAAACTCGCGTCGATGCTCGACGGAGGCCGTGGATGAGCGAGGCGCTGCGCGTGATCATCAGGCTTTTGCCGCATGGCGAGGGCCTGCCGCTCCCCGCCTATCAGAGTGCTGG
>DASQCU010000317.1:0-1780 GCA_035634575.1 Beijerinckia sp. | reverse complement strand
TTATTGGGGCAAGGATCTGCCGGTGCGGCGCGGCCTCTTCAATTTCGATGAAATCAGAATCGAATATTTCCGCGACGCCAACAGTCTTTTCGAGGCCTTCCAGGCCGGGCTCATGGATTTCCGCGAAGAGACAAGCCCGGTGCGCTGGATGAGCGCCTATGATTTCCCCGCGCTGAGAGACGGCCGCGCCGTGCGCGAATCCCTGCCCATCGGCGGCCCCAAGGGCATGGAAGGCTTCGTCTTCAATCTGCGCCGTCCGCTCTTCACCGACATAAGGGTGCGCGAAGCGCTCGGCCTCGTCTTCGATTTCGAGTGGATCAATGCCAATCTCTATGATGGCCTCTACCGCCGCTCGAAAAGCTTTTTCGACGATTCGGATCTGGCTTCAACGGGCCAGCCCGCGACTGATACCGAACGCAAGCTGCTTGCGCCTTTCCCCGGCGCGGTGCGCGACGATATTCTCGAAGGCAGTTGGGCGCCGCCCGCGACGGACGGCTCCGGGCAGGACCGGACGCAGCCCAAACGCGCGCTCTCCTTGTTGCAACAGGCGGGCTTCAGGCTCGCAGATGGGCGTCTCATCAAGAACGGTGAACCGCTCGCCTTCGAGATCATGGTGACGGATCGCAATCAGCAGCGGCTTGCGCTGAATTATGCGCAGTCGCTCGCACGCATTGGCGTCATCGTCAAAATCCGTCTCGTCGATGAAGTGCAATATCAAAGACGGCGGCAGAAATTCGATTTCGACATGATGATCGGCAGCTGGCTTGCTTCATCCTCGCCCGGCAATGAACAACGTTCGCGCTGGGGCTCGAAGAGCGCGGATCAGGAGGCCTCGTTCAATCTCGCGGGCGTCAAATCGCCCGCCGTCGATGCGATGATCGAGGCGCTGCTTGCCGCGAAATCGCACGAGGATTTTGTCTCCGCCGTGCGCGCCTATGATCGCGTGCTGCTTTCGGGCTTTTATATTGTGCCGCTCTTTTATGCGCCGGAGCAATGGATCGCGGCCTCGACCGCACTTGAGCGGCCCAAAACCCTGCCGAAATATGGTTCGCCCATCGGCGGTGCCACGCTCGATACCTGGTGGCGCAAGTAGAGCGTGTCCGGCAAAAGCGGAAACCACCTTTTGGTTCCCATCCGTTTCAAAGGCGGCCGTTGTCGTTTATAGATGCGGCCGGCCGAACAGGTTTCATACAACATTATGAGCAATCAAGAGGATTTTTGTTCAATGGCAAAGACACGTGTATTCGTCTGCTTCAAGAATAGTGAGCTGGATTCCATGAACACGCTTCTTGATTGGGATAAGGACCAGGAATTCGATTTTGTTTTCGAGAATGATATACCTAAAGTCGCGATTAATAGCGCGGAGGGCAAGCAAGCCAAGAGCGAGTTGACGGAGAAGATCAAGTCAGCCTCGCATCTGCTTTGCCTCATCGGGAAAGACACCGGCAACAACGACTGGATCAATTGGCAAGTTCAGACCGCCTCGGTCAAGGGAAGGAAAGTGATCGCAGTAAGGCTGCATTTGAAAAACAAAAGCCCGGCCTCCCTTCTCAACTTCGGATCGACATTTGCGACATCGTTCACCTTCGATGCCATCAAAAAGGCCATCGACGCTGGCGAGTCAACCAGCGAGGTTATGCCGCCCCCGCCGGACGGGGCAAGCCGTTTCGATAATCTCTGAAAAGCTCGCGATCATCTGGCGGCGGTTACGTCAACGCGGAGAAGCCGGTACGGTTCATCGACACATTCGTTGATGAACCGCGCCTTGGGGCGTGAAGGT
>DASQCU010000316.1:0-9701 GCA_035634575.1 Beijerinckia sp. | reverse complement strand
ACCACCCAAGCAGCAATTACCGGATGACGCTTGCGGCCCTGCTCTCCCATGTCCCGATCCCGCCCGAGCAGATTCACCCGGTCCCAACCGATACCGGGTCGCCGGAAAAAGCTGCCGCGCTCTATGAACAGACCTTGCAGAACTTTTACGGCGCCAAGGTGCTAGATCCCGCACGGCCTCTCTTCGACGTTACTTTGCTGGGACTTGGGACGGACGGCCACACAGCCTCGCTCTTTCCCGGCACGGCGGCGCTCGATGAGCAAAAAGCCTGGGTCACCTCGATCGTGGGCGTAAAGGAAGAGCCGCGCATATCGCTCACCTATCCGGCCTTGGGATCGAGCGAGTCCATCTTGTTTCTCGTCTCGGGTGCTGAGAAAAAAGAGATGCTGAAGCGGGTCCTCGATAACGATCAGACGCTGCCTGCGGCCCGGATCGCGACAACTGGCCGGATCATCATCTATACAGATGCTGCCGCCGCGCTGGACTGAATTTGTTCGAGTGCTCCGGCCGATGGTCTTTTGAGATGGATTTAAAGGGGCCGCGCAGTCCCATATAGGGTAGAGTCTGCGCTTCAGCCTTTGCGGAGCTTGCGCATGAAAATTTCCCTGATCCAGATGAATTCGATCAGCGACAAGGCTGCAAATATCGCCACAGCGGCGAGACTCATCGAAGAAGCCGTCGCGTCGGAAGGACCCGACTGGATCTGCCTGCCCGAATGTTTCGATTTTTTGGGCGGCACGCGCGCCGACAAGCAGGCGGCAGCGGAAACGCTGCCCGGCGGACCGGCCTATAGCGCGATGCAGGCGCTTGCCAGCAAGCATCGCGTCTTCATCCACGCCGGCTCGATCCTCGAGAAAGCGGAAGGCGAGGAACGCATCCACAATACGACCGTGGTGTTCGATCGCGGCGGCGCGGAGATTGCGCGTTATCGCAAGATCCACATGTTCGACATTACTGCGCCGGATGGAACCCAATATCGCGAAAGCGCCGCCTTCAAGCCGGGCGACACGGTTGTGACCTATCAATGCGAAGACGTGATCATCGGCTGTTCGATCTGTTACGATCTTCGCTTTCCCTATCTCTTTGAGGCGCTCGCGGCCAAGGGCGCGGAAATGATCGCGCTGCCCGCTGCCTTCACTTTGCAGACCGGCAAGGATCATTGGGAAGTTCTGTGCCGCGCCCGCGCGATCGAGACAGAGACCTATTTTTGCGCCGCCGCGCAGACCGGAACCCATGTCATCGGCAATGAGACGCGCCACACTTACGGCCATTCGCTCGTTGTCGATCCCTGGGGCCATGTCACCGCCAAGGCGTCGGACGGCGTTGGCATTGTCTCGACGAGAATCGACCGGGCGCTGATCAAGAAAGTGCGCGCGCAGATCCCGGTTGCGCAGCATAAGGTCAAATTGTGAAATGGGCGCGCTCCCAAGCACATATTTACCGCCATTCCGAAGGAATAAGGCGGTACACTCTGACAAATCGTGAAACGAAACGATTTGTCAGAACGGAACCCGGAATTCCTGCGGAATTCGGGTATTCACTAAAGGGATGCCCGATGCGACGGCTCCTCTTTTTCTTCAGCCTCTGTCTGTTTGCCAGTGCGCTTCAACTTTACCCTCCTGCCGAAGCCCGAGCAGAAATGGTGTGGCATCGCGGCGAAGTCGGCGATCCGGGTTCGCTCGATCCGCACAAGGCGACCACAGTCATCGAGGGCAATGTCCTTTCCGAACTTTATGAGGGCCTTGTCACCCATGATATGAAAGGTGAAATCCGGCCCGGCGTCTCTGATAGCTGGAGTGCGAGCCCGGACGGCCTCGTCTATACATTCCAATTGCGCAGCGATGCCAAATGGTCGAACGGCGACAAAGTGGTCGCTGGCGATTTCGTCTATGCCTTCCGCCGCCTGATGGCCCCCGCAACCGGCGCGGAATATGCCAATATTCTCTACACGTTGAAAAACGCCGAGAAGGTGAACAAGGGTCAATTGCCGGTGGAAGCGCTGGGCGTTCGGGCGCTGAACGATGACGAGCTCGAAATCACCCTCGAACAAAAAGTGCCTTATATCATCGCGCAGCTTGCGCATTTGACCGCCAAGCCTTTGCATCAAAAATCCATTGAAGCCTATGGTTCGGATTTCGTGCGGCCAGAGCATATGGTGACGAATGGTCCCTTCATGCTGAAGGAATTTTCGCCCAGCGATCGCATCGTTCTTGTCAAAAATCCTTACCATTACGACGCCGCGCATATCGCGCTCGACAAGGAAATCATCTATCCGCTGGAGGATCGCGCGGCGGCGCTGCGCCGCTTCATGGCGGGCGAAATCGATACTTACAGCGATGTGCCGGTCGATCAGATCGCCTTCATCGCTAAGCATCTGGGCGCCGAATTCAAACTCGCGCCAAGCCTCGGCAATTATTATTATGCCTTCGACACGCGCCACGCTCCCTTCAATGACAAGCGCGTTCGCCAGGCGCTCTCCATGGTCATCGACCGCGAATTCCTGGCCGAGAAGATCTGGGGCGGCACGATGGAGCCCGGCTATAGTTTCGTCCCGCCGGGCATTTCCTCCTATGGCGCACCCGCCACAGTGACATGGAAGGATATGAATCCTTTCGATCGCGAGGACGAAGCCAAGCGGCTTTTGAGCGAAGCGGGCTATGGGCCCGGCGGCAAACAGCTCAGCGTCGAAATCCGCTTCAATAATTCAGAAAACCATCGGGCGACGGCGGTCGCCATTGCGGATATGTGGAAAGTCCTCGGCGTCGAAACCCGTCTGCTCAGCACGGATGCGACCAGCCATTACGCCTATCTGCGCGAAAAAGGCCCCTTCGATGTCGCGCGTTCCGGCTGGTTTGCCGATTATCCCGATGCGCAAAACTACCTGTTTCTCGGCGAGAGCGACAATCCGGGATTGAATACATCGAGCTTCAACAACAAGGCCTTCGACGGTTTGATGCGCGAGGCGGCCGGGGCCCCACCCGAGCAACGCTCGCAGATTTTGCATAAGGCCGAAGCCTTGCTTCTCGAAGAGCAGCCCAATCTTGTGCTCCTCATCTTCAAGTCGAAGAATCTCGTCTCGCAGAGGGTGAAGGGGTGGGAGACAAATCCCCTCGACGAGCACCAGGGCCGCTATATTTCGATTGGGCCTTGAAACCCCAGGCCCCGTCCCCCCGCGCTCTAAATCATCGGCCGCCGGTTCCGTAATTTTTCGCCAGATAATCAACAATCATCTTTGCATCATCCGGCGTTATTGGCGCGCCGAACGCGTTTATCATTTTGGTGACCTCTGCCTCCCACATCTTATGATCCATAAAGGGAGCGTTGATGCGAATATAGTCGAGACTATGGCAGGCGGTACAATTGGTCTCGACAGCCTCCCGGCCAAGCGAATCCCTCAGCGGCACAGGCTTTTCCTCCGCATGGACGCTTCCAGCGACCGCCATGGCGAGCGCGGCCAAAGTGAGCACCGTTTTCATCAGACACCTCCAGTCAAACGACGGAGATCGTCAAGGGGCGGATCACGTTATTGTGGTAACCTGCAGGATTGAAGATCAGGCTTTCAGCCTGAGTCTGGCCAAGGGCATTGCTCGCCCTCACCATCACTTTATAAGTGCCGGGCGTCGCCGCGACGAAGCGGAAGCCAAAGCTGCGGAAGGCGAAGCGCCCGAGATCCTTGCCGAGATCCGCCTCGCGCCAAAGCTTGCCGCCGTCTGTTGAAAACTCGACCCGCCGGACTCCATAGCCACCATCCCAAGCGACGCCGCGCACATCGACGGGTTCTCCAGGGCGGAGCTTGTAGCCTTCGGCTGGCGATGCGATGACCGAGTTCACCAAAATTTCAGTGATGGGCTCACTCGACTCGTTCATCTGCGTGAGGAAATGTTGGATCATCGGAAACTTGCCGGTGGGGACGCGATAGGCGCTTTTGACCCAAAAGCCGCCAAAAGGTTTCGTTGATGCCTCGATCGTGACGAGATGTTTCATCCAATAAGTGGCAGTCCAGCCTGGCACGATCAGGCGCGCCGGGAAGCCATTGAAATGCGGCAAGGGTTCACCATTCATCGCAAAGGCGATGATTGTATTTTCATCGAGCGCCTTCCAGAGCGGGATGCTCTTGATGAACTCCGGCGTTTTGTCGATTGTGGGACGATCGGCGCCAGTGAGGATGATTTCGACTGTTTCTTTGCGTAGGCCCGCCTTCGCAAGCACGTCCTTCAGCCGGACCCCCTTCCAAACAGCACAGCCCATCGCCCCGAGCCCCCATTGCACGCCAGGTACATGCGGGTCAGAAAGGCCGCGCCGATTGCCTGCGCATTGACAGACAGCCAGGATTTCGACCTCCTCGAAATCCTTTTGCAAATCGGCCATAGCCAACTCGAATGGGGTCGTCACTCCATCGCCGTCAACGCGCAGCTTCCAGCTTTGCAGGTTTATTTCTTGGGGAATGTCGGCAAGGTGATAGCGCACGAAGAAGGCATCATTTGCTGTGATTGGCGATTCGAAGTAGGAGACGGGAGTCTCGTAGTTTGGCGGCCGATAGGTGAGTTTGATCAGAGGCTTTTTGCCAGGCAAAATATCGAGTTCCGCCGTTTCATAGAGACCTTCGGGCAGCCCATATGTGAGATGTGAGAGGTCTGCCGCCAGCCCGCGCTTGGGCACCAGGCCCTGTGAGGCCAGCGCGAGAATGCTGCCCATCCCTTGGAGAGCCCGCCGTCGATCGACCATTCGAGGTCCTCTACCGCTCACGCCGTGTATTATAAAAGCGCGTCGATCCAAAAGAAAGCTCGCTCCATCACACCCTCGACAAGAGCGCTGGCCTTGCGATCCGCGAGGCGATCAAGCGCACGCCCTGGCAGGGGGCGATCTTAGACGAGCATTCGGTCTATCGGCAGCGTTTGGGCCAATGCGGCAAAAGCCAAAAAACTAAGACGCTACCTGCCTCTGACACAAATGGACAGCAACCCCGGCAAAGCGTTAAACTTAAGTCTGAAAGCCAGCGAGCGCAGTTTATTTAAGCGAAATCCAAAACCATGGTCCGTCACATTCTCGCGCGCGTGATGGCGGCGGTTCCAACGCTTTTCCTCATCGCCGCCGCGTCCTTCTTTCTGATGCGCCTCGCGCCGGGCGGACCTTTCGACGCCGAGCGCGCGCTCGCTCCCGAAATCGCGGCCAATCTGCGCCACATCTACCGGCTCGATCTGCCGCTCGCGCAGCAATTCTGGCTCTATCTCCAAAGCCTTCTCAGCGGGGATTTCGGCCCGAGTTTTCACTGGCGCGATTTCACGGTCAACGAACTCTTTGCCAAGGCCCTGCCCATTTCCGCGCAGCTCGGCGGCGAGGCCATGGCGCTGGCGCTGATCGTGGGCACGGCACTTGGCCTCGTTAGTGCGATCCGGCAAACCGGCCTTGTCGCGCACCTCGTCGGGGCGGTGGCTTTGCTCGGCATCATCGTGCCGCCTTTTGTTGTCGCGCCGCTCTTGCAGCTCGTTTTCGGCCTGACGCTTAAATCCCTGCCGGTCGGCGGCTGGAACGAGGGCGCTTGGCGCAACCAGATCCTGCCGGTCGTGACGCTCGCCTTGCCTCTCATCGCAGCGGTCGCCCGTCTGACGCGGGCGGCTCTCATCGATGTTCTCGACCAGCCGCATATTCGCACCTTGCGGGCCTTTGGCCTTCCCGCCGCGCATATTTATGCTCATGCCTTGCGCGCGGCCTCTCTGCCGGTCCTCTCCTATCTCGGCCTGGCAGCGGCCAATGTCCTGACCGGCTCGGTCGTTGTCGAAACCATTTTCGGCATTCCCGGCATGGGGCGCTATTTCGTCGATGCCGCGCTCGGGCGCGATTACACGATCGTCATGGGCACGGTGATCGTCATCGCTCTCTTGGTCACGGGATTCAACCTCCTCGTCGATCTTGCCTATGCCTGGATCGATCCGCGGGTCCGCCATGAATAGGCAAATGAATAGGCCGCTCACCATCGACAAGGCAAAGACGGATCGATCGCTTTTCGCGCGCATCGCAGCCAATCCCGCAACATTGGCCAGCGCTCTGATCCTGGGATTGATGGCGCTCGCCTGCCTCATCGGCCCCATCCTTTCGCCGCACCCTTATGATCGCGTCTATCGCGATTACGTGCTTATTGGACCATCGCTGACCGCGCATCCCGACACAACAGAAGTCGATGCAGCAATGAGCGACATCGCGCGGCGCATGCGGGTCGAAATCGCGGCCACGCAAAACGATGGCACAAAACTGCGCGCGACACTGACGAGCGACAGGCCGATCGATGCACGGGCCCTGCGTTACTTCGACCGCTCGGACATTTTCGCGCCCGCCCATATCGTGTCGAGCGAGGATGAAGGCCGCAGGCTCAGCCTTGAAGCGCCCTTGCGGCGGGAGGTCTTTCTCTTCGGCACGGATGCCAATGGCCGCGATCTCCTGACGCGCATTCTGATCGCAGGACGCGTTTCGCTCGCAGTGGGTCTGCTCGCCTCCTTCGTGGCGCTTGTCATCGGTGTCACTTTCGGCGCGGTCGCTGGCTATGCGGGCGGACGCGTCGATGCCGTGATGATGCGGATCGTCGAGATCGTCTATGCCCTGCCCTTCATCTTTCTGGTAATCGTCCTCACCATGATCTTCGGGCGCAACTTCATTTTGATTTTTGTCGCGATCGGCGCAGTCGAATGGCTCGACATGGCCCGCATCGTGCGCGGCCAGACGCTCACACTCAAACGCCGCGATTATGTGCTGGCAGCGGAGGCGCTCGGCGCGCCCGCGCGCGCGATCTTATGGCGCCACATCATTCCCAACGCGCTCGGCCCCATCGCCGCCTCTCTCACCCTTCTCGTGCCGCGCGTAATCCTGCTTGAGAGCTTTGTCTCCTTCCTGGGGCTTGGCGTGCAGGAACCCTTGACGAGCTGGGGTGTGCTCATTTCCGATGGCGCCCGCACGATCCAGAGCGCGGCCTATCTTCTCATCTTTCCGGCTTTATTCCTGGCGGTTACGCTTGGCGCGCTGCAAATCCTTGGCGATGGCTGGCGCGGGTTTTTCGAGACGAGGAACGACTGAATGGATAAGTCCGCCCAGGCGATCCTCAACTTTCGCGATCTCAATGTCAGCTATGGGCAAAATATTGTCGTCAGGAACGTGAATTTCGCGCTCAGGCGCGGCGAGACAGCGGCCATAGTCGGGGAGTCAGGCTCCGGCAAAACCCAGACAATCTTGGCGGCCTTGCGGCTTCTCCCGCCGCAAGCCAAAACGACCGGGAGCATCAAATTCGAAGGCGCCAATCTTCTCGACCTGCCCTTGCCGGCGCTGAACCGCATCAGGGGAAAGCGCATCGCGATCATCTTTCAAGAGCCCATGTCGGCGCTCGATCCCCTCTATCCGGTCGGTGCGCAAATCGGCGCGGTGCTGCGCCTGCAAGCCGGGCTTTCCCGCCGCGCGGCGCGCGAGCGCGTGCTCGAACTTCTCGATCTCGTCCATATCCCCGAGCCGAAGCGGCGTATTCACGCCTATCCGCATGAATTGTCCGGCGGTCAGCGCCAGCGCGTTTCAATCGCCATGGCGATTGCTTGCGATCCCAATGTGCTGATTGCCGATGAACCGACAACAGCGCTTGATGTGACGGTTGCCGCGCGCATTCTCGATCTCATCGCCGAACTCAAGCAAAGGCTTGGCATGGCGATGATTTTCATCAGCCATGACCTTTCGCTCGTGCGACGTTTCGCCGATCGCATCCATGTGATGCGGCAAGGCGAAATCGTGGAAAGCGGTTCGGCGCGTCGAATAACGACCGCGCCCACGCACGCCTATACGCGGATGTTGCTGGAAGCCGAACCCCACCCGCGAGGCGAGGCGCGCTCTTTTGCTCAGGCGCCGGTCATTCTCGACGCCAAGGAGATCAGCGTAAAATTTCGCCCGCGCGGCGGATTTTTCGCCCCCAGCTTTCTCATGAAGCGGGATGAAATCAAGGCGGTCGATCGCGTCACCCTTCGCCTGCATGAAGGCGAAACCCTGGGGCTCGTCGGCGAGTCCGGCTCCGGCAAATCGACCCTCGCGCGGGCGCTTCTGAAACTTGTGCCAGCAAGCGGCATGGTCACATTTGAGGGACGCGATCTTACACCCCTCAGCCAGCGCGCGCTAAGACCCTTGCGCCGGTCCCTGCAGCTTGTCTTTCAGGACCCATTTGGTTCGCTCTCGCCGCGCATGAATGTCGGCCAGATCATCACTGAAGGTCTGCTTGTGCATGAGCCTGCACTGACGCGCGCGGAACGCGACAAACGCGCGGTGCAGGCTCTCGAAGAAGTGCGGCTCCATCCCGATCTCCGGCACAGGTTTCCGCATGAATTTTCCGGCGGGCAGCGCCAGCGGATTGCCATCGCCAGGGCGATGATCCTGAAGCCGCGTCTCGTGGTGCTCGATGAACCAACCTCTGCGCTCGATCGCTCGGTGCAGGCGGAAATCTTGAACCTTCTCGACCAACTGCAAGCGGCGCATGGCCTGACTTATGTGTTCATCAGCCATGATCTGGCGGTCATTCGCGCCGTCGCCGACGAGATTGCGGTGATGAAGGACGGCCGCATTATCGAACAAGGCCCGGCGCGCGAGATCATCGAACATCCGCGCGAGACCTATACGCAAAAGCTCATCACGGCGGCGTTTCAAGCCCCGTTGTGAAAAAGAGGGTGAAACTGCCACGCCAAAGATAGGATATTGCTTCGGTGACACTCGAAATCATAATGAAAATTATGCAGTATATTGCCGCTATTATCGGCACTTTTATCGTGGCTGGCGGAGGGTTCGGTCTCCTTATCTATAATATATTTAAGTTTTTTGGTGAAAAATGGCTGAACTCAAAATTTGAGGAACGTTTGGAGGCTTATAAACATGAACAACAAAAAGAATTGGAACGGCTAAAATTCAAAATTAATGCCTTGATGGATAGAACTACAAAGCTGCATCAACGGGAGTTTGACGTCCTGCCTGAAGCTTGGTCCCGGCTGACGGAAGCACATGGGAAAACCGCAATGGTTGCTTGGCGCGGCCGAACATATCCTGATCTTGACAAAATAGATAATCTCCATCTCGAAGAAATCCTTGAAAAAAGCCCCTTACCGGAGTGGCAAAAGGCCGAGCTGCGGAGCTCCTCTAAGAAAAGAGAATATTATATAGAGGCAATGTCATTGTATGAGCTTGATCAAGCGAGCGCAGCATATTTTGAATTCTACATATATTTACAAAAGAATAGTATTTTTGTAAAAGATCCCATCAAGAGTAAGTTCAAAGAGCTTGACCAGTTTTTATTTGCGGTCCTAACCGAACAAAAAACTAATAAGGTATTAATGCAAAAAGTCTGGGACAAGGTCAACGAACTAAATCAAAAAGGTGATGACCTTCTGAAATCACTGGAACGAGATATCCAAGAGCGGCTCTGGAATTCCCAAGCTACTGAGCTTTAAGCAGCTAATATTTGAGTCAGCCTCAATGATCATGATCGTCATCATGATCATCATGCACCTTTTTCGGCACCATCACATCGACAAGGAAATTGCCAGCGGCCATGACGCCATCATCGTCGATGGTGTGGCCCAAGCCCTTGCGGGTCATGGATTTCACCGGCACGTCGAGCGCTTTCAAGGCTGTCTTGGCCTCGGTCATGCGCTCATAAGGCACGACCTCATCGGCATTGCCATGGACGAGAA
>DASQCU010000315.1:0-4931 GCA_035634575.1 Beijerinckia sp. | reverse complement strand
GATGGGGACTCTTTTGTGATTGGACCAAGGGGCATGGGGCATCTTGCGTGGATGGTGATTTCCCTTGCGCCTATCCTACTTTTTGCTGATGGTTCGATGCATCTGCCAATGGCTCGGGGTCGCGATTTTGCCGGAAAGGGCCCTTCAAATCCAAGGGCGTTCAGAGTGAATGATACCGTCATAAGGTATGACCGGCGGTGCTAACCAATCTTCGTTCTCGAATTTCTTCACGGATGCGATGTTTGCAGCGCTAGTCGTTCTTCTTGGTCTTCTGAGCCTTAGTCCGGCGATGGTCCTGGTGGATGGGCCCATCCTTCAGGGCGTCATCCCTTTGGTCATCGCGCTCGACCTCATCCTGGTCGCGGGCAAATTGCCGCCCGGCGAGGCGCAACATTTGCAAAAAGTCCTTCGCAATTTTGTCATTGGAGCGGCGGTTCCAGTTCTCTGGCTGGTGATCCAGATGCTTCCTGTGCCGTCGTTCCTCGGACATCCGATCTGGCCGAGCGTTGAAACAGCGTTACAGCATGGCGTGAGGAGCAGTATCAGCATTGATATTGGGGCGACCGCGATGTCGCTGGTGCGCTATTTATCCATCGTAGGTTTCATGATCCTAACCTGCGCGGTCACGATTAGTCGCGAACGCGCCGAATTGGTCCTGATTGCCGCGACTGCCGCGAGCGTGCTCATAGCCTTTCTGGTCTTCTGCCACGATCTCTTCGGGTTCAGCTTCATTGTGGCAGGGGCGGGAGCCCTCGATTGCGCCTGCCTCGGTCTTATTCTGTCGCTGGCTTGTGCCAGTCTCGTTTATGAGCGGCACGAGACCCGCCGAAACAAGCCAGGTCAGAGCGAAACAAAATTCATCGCGAACATGGCTGTCTATGCGCTTGCCTTCTTGATCTGCCTCGGGGCGATCATAGGGGCGAAGTCCGGTTCACTTGCCTTTGCGGCGGCCTGCGGATGTGCCGTATTTTGCGGCGTGATCCTCATCCGGCGGCTTGAACTCGGACGGTGGGGGGCAGCGGCGATGGTCGCGACCGCTGGTGTGATTGCGGTCATCTTGGTGACCAGCGCTGCAGGAAATTCCGATCTGAGGCTGGCTTTCGTCAAGAAAGGCGCGGCATCTCTCGACTTTACCCAACGAATTCTTGCCGATGCACCTTTCCTCGGCAGTGGTGCGGGTACTTTTGACGCGCTGCTGCCAATCTACCAAACACTGGGGGCGACGCGCAGTGATCTTGAAGCAGCGACGGCGGCGGCACAATTCTCAATAGAGATGGGCCGGCCGACGCTTTGGCTTGCGATCATGGTCGCAGGGATTGGCGCGTTCGTTTTTTTGCGTGGCGCAGCGGAGCGTGGGCGAGACTCCTTCTATGCAGCAGCCGGGGCCGCGTGTCTTATGACCCTGACAATCCTTTCCTTTGTCAATGTCGGAATGTTTGGCTCGGCGCCGTTATCGATCGTAAGCGTGATCCTCGGTCTGGCCCTCGCGCAAGTGCGCAGCCGTTCTGCCGCTTGAGTGCTTGCGGCATTCTTAAGTCAAGGATCGCAAAAGAGTGGCAACACAGGTCAATCCCTATGACCTGTGGTATTATTTATGGGCCGCAGGGCCATTATTGCAAAGGAACAGCCCCGACAAACCGCTCCACGTGCCAGGGACACAAAACTCATGTCATCGCAATTGAGACAGTCCCACGCATTCGGGTTCAAGCGCGCGGCGCTTGCGCTCGCACTCATGCTGTCAGCTACATCCGGTTATGCACAGCGTGCCATGGAGAGCCCGTTCGCCCATCTTTCCGGCTATTGGTCGGGCGCGGGCACCATTACCATGAGAGATGGAGCGACCGAACGCCTACGCTGCAAGGCGACCTATGCGGTCAGTCCAACCGGCAGGGCGCTAAACCAGAGTTTGCGTTGCGCAAGCGACAGCTACAGATTGGACATCAGCAGCAATGTCACTTTCGAGGCGGGCGCGATATCCGGAACCTGGAGCGAGATGACGCGCAATGCAAGCGGCAGTCTTTCCGGCCGCGCGAGCAGCACTGAAATCCGCGCCAGGGTTGATGGCGCAGGATTTTCCGCAGGTATCGATGTGCTGACGCGTGGCAATCAGCAATCGGTTACGATCAGGCCTCAAAGCGGGACGGATGTCGCAGGCGTGTCCATCACCATGCGCAAGATATAATATTACGGGTCGCAAGGAGGATCGTGAGGAGCGCCGCTCGCCGTCAGGTGCCGCGCCGTTCCGCTGGCAACCGCCGGGCAAAGCGGCGCAAAACCATAATCGTTGGGCGAAGAATCAGAAGATCCGCGACAAGAGAGGCGATCATGGCAAAAGCGGAGAGCCAGCCGAAAAGCCGCAGCGATGGCAAATCTGAAAAGACTGTCACGGCGAGGCCGCAGGCGAGCACCACCGAAGTCAGGATCAGAGCCGGGCCGACGAGAATCGTCGCCTGTTCGACGGCCTTTCCCGGTTCGTCGGCGGGATTGTCCTCGAGTCGCAGCCGATTGAGGAAATGGATGGTCGCGCTAAGGCCAAGGCCGAAAGAGACGGTCAAGGCCACGACACTTGCGAATTGAAGTCCCTGGCCTGTGAGGCGCAGCAAAGTCCCGGAGAGCACCACCGGGAAAATCCCCGGCAGGATGCTTGCCAGCATCACGACGGGCGAGCGAAAGGCGAGGCCGATGAAGATCGCCACGAAAGCGAACTCCAGGGTGAGCCCGCGGTTCAACTTGCCAATCATGTTGGCGCTATTGCGTGCCGCAATGGCCGAAAGACCAGTCACTGAGACGCTATAGCCCGTATGATGGGCTCGCACGGCATCCAGCGTCTTATCGAGCGAATTAATGACGGGAAGCAGCTCGCTTGCATCCACATCGGGAATGCGGCCCGAGACGACCACAGCGTCTTCATTTGTGGAAATGAAACGTCGAGTTAAATATTTAGGCAGGATATCAACATATTCTTTCAATGTTGCGACATCTGATTTTCCAAGCTTTTCAGCCAGCCAGCGGCGCAAAGTTTCAAGCGACCAGACATTGCCCACGCCCGCCTGCTTTTCCAGGATGGCATGAACCCCGGCAATCGTATCAAGCGTCTGAGGTGCATAAAGCGAAGCACCTTTGGGGAATTCGATCAGGATGTCGATCGGATTGGCGCCGGTCAGCTTGGTGTCCAGCTCACGATTGGCAGAGACCGCTTGCTGTCTGTCCGGCACCTGGTCGGCAAGCCGATAGCGCGGTTCAAGACTCGCATAAGCGACGACAAGGGCACCGACCACAGCCAAATCGACAAGGCTGTAAAGGCCAGGACGTGTCACCATGCGGGCGGCAATCCAGCCGCAAAACCGGCGCAAAGCTTGTACGCCTATGTCGCTGACCCTGACCTCGGCAGCGAAGACGGCCTCGTTGCGCAAAAGCAGGACGCCAAGAAGCGGCACAAGCAGGAGCACCGCGAGAAGGGCGATAATGGTTGCGATCAGGCCTGCCTCGCCGAAAGTGCGAATCAGGTCCGAGTTTGAAAACTGCAAGGCTGTGAAGGAAAGCGCCGCGGTCGCATGGGTCAAGACGCAGGCTGGTCCCACGACCAGAATCGCGTTGCGCAAGGCGGTGTATTTGTCCTGGCCGCCGATCAGCCTGTCGCGCGCCGCGAAGGTCAATTGCATGCTGTCGGAAAAGCTGATCACCATGATGAGAGGCGTCATCACGTTGAGAAACATATTGAGGCGGAAATCGAGCCAGCCCAA
This sequence comes from Beijerinckia sp., assembly GCA_035634575.1. Taxonomy (GTDB): domain Bacteria; phylum Pseudomonadota; class Alphaproteobacteria; order Rhizobiales; family Beijerinckiaceae; genus Beijerinckia. Next base: position 1,188 of record DASQCU010000315.1, on the reverse strand, counting down.
CGTGCCGAGCGCCAATAAAATCGCAATCAGCGGCGGCCCTGCCGCGATGATCATGAAGGAGACGCGCCGGAAGAAAGTGATCGCGATGAGACAGCCGGCGACAAAACCAATTGCATTATAAATGAGCCGGTCGCGTTCCACCGCATTGCGGATTTCAAGCTGCATGACGGGCACGCCGGAAAGCTGGGTCTTGAGCCCGCTATCGGCAAGATCCTCGTCTATCGTCTTGCGGATTTCGCCAACCACGGGGCCCAGGCCCTGGCTCTGCGCGACAGAGGGCTCCAGAGCCAAAACGATCAAGGTCAGTTCGCCATCCTCCGACAAAAGCTTGCCCTTGAGGATTTCATTCGAGCGGACACGCTCGATCAATTGATCATAGGCGCTGCCTTCAGGCAGGTCGTTCGGAAAAAGCGGCGCCGGAATATGGCCTTCCTCCGGTGCCTGCCGCGCAGAAAAGATTGAAATCAGACCTCGCGTTCCGTCGATCAATTGCAGATCGGTGACGAGATCGCGCAATTTTTCGAGATTATCCCGTTCGAGCAGGGTTTTGCCTTCGACGACAACAAGAACATCGAATTCAGTCGAAGGAAACTTTCTCGTGACTTCCTCATATTGCCGGAACTCGGGTGTGTCGGAGCGAAACAATTGGCTGAGCGAATCATCAACCTTGAGCCTGCTCACGCCGAAGCCTGCGGCGATCGCCAGAGCAATGAAGACCAGGCTCATGACGACGGGAAACCGCAACGACACAAGGCCTATTCGCTCGATACAGAAGGCCAGGGCGTGCTTTGTCCTGGGGGCCCGCTCCGTTTTGTCCCCGGCATCCCCTGCGCCATGGTTCGACAGAACATCCACTCTCTGTCTCCGAAGCATCCGATGCCCCGCTGAAATAGATGCGCTGGCTAAAGTAAGAGTGCGAGTCCGGCAAGGCCAGCGCGTGCGTACGGATAGCGGCAATCATAATAAATTTTATCCAGTGACGCTTCGGGCAAAGGTTTGAGATAGCGGTCAGCGGCGTCCCTGCCTTCGCAGGCGCCCTCGCCCTTTTGAGGTCCCTTCAGGAGGAGGGCTCAAAAATAGCGTCGAGCCAGCGCCGGGGAAGAAAGCCGCACATCGAACGAAGGGCCCCCTTCAACTCCTCTTCGCGTAGATAATCAGGAATTGTTGCTCAGCGTTTCGCCCCAATAT
>DASQCU010000314.1:0-1544 GCA_035634575.1 Beijerinckia sp. | reverse complement strand
GCCTTGATGAGGCTGCGGCGATTGAGGAAAACCTCTTCGGGTGTCGCCTCCCGCTCGGGGATCTCCCAACCTTTTCGGCGCCTGATCAACATGGGGGTTGTCTCCTGCTCTGGACCGCTTCGGACGATATACGGTTGCAGGACCATTTTTGTTACATGTGAAAGACGATAGAAGTGCGTAAAAGCGAAGGCGGAGATCACTTTCCGATTCGCGTGAACCGGAGGGGCTTCGGAAAAAGGGGGCGCACATGACCAAAGCGATAGTCGGGATCATTGGCGGATCGGGGGTCTATGATCTTCCCGGTCTCGAAGACGTGCGCGAAGAGAAGATCAACACGCCCTGGGGGGCGCCGTCCGATTCGCTGCACTTTGGCCGCATTGGCGGAACGGAAGCGGTGTTTTTGCCCCGGCACGGACGCGGCCACAGACTTTCGCCCTCCGGCATCAATTATCGCGCCAATATTGACGTCATGAAGCGGGTGGGCGTGACGGATATTGTCTCGGTCTCGGCCTGCGGTTCCTTCAAGCAGGAGCTTTATCCGGGCCTTTTCGTTCTCGTCGATCAATTTGTCGATCGGACCTTTTCGCGGGAATCCTCCTTTTTCGGCAATGGCTGCGTCGCGCATGTCTCGATGGCGCATCCAATCGCGCCCTTGCTGCAGGGCCGGATCGCGGCCGCCGCCGCCGCCGAGAACATCGCCTGCGTCACCGGGGGCACCTATGTCTGCATGGAAGGCCCGCAATTTTCCTCGCTCGCCGAATCGTTGAGCTATAAAGCTGCGGGCTATGATGTCATCGGCATGACCGCCATGCCGGAAGCCAAGCTCGCGCGCGAGGCGGAAATCTCTTATGCGACAATCGCCATGGTCACCGATTTCGATTGCTGGCATCCCGAACATGATGAAGTCGATGTTGCCTCGGTGATCAAGATCGTGCAGGCCAATGCGGGCAATGCCGCAAGGCTTCTCGCACGGCTGTTGCATGATTTTCCTGCCGAGCATGAACCCTGCCCGCGAGGGTCCGACCGGGCGCTCGACAATGCTTTCCTCACGGCCCCCTCGGCACGCGATCCAGATCTTTTGGAGAAGCTCGACGCGATCATGACAAGGATCAACAATTCATGACACTTGAATTGGATTTGAAAAGCTCGATTCGCACCATTCCGGATTATCCCAAGCCCGGCATCATGTTCCGGGACATCACGACCTTGCTTGGCGATGCGCGGGCCTTCCGCCGCGCGATCGATGAACTGGTTCAGCCCTGGGCTGGCACCAAGATCGACAAGGTGGCGGGAATGGAAGCGCGCGGCTTCATTCTTGGCGGCGCCGTGGCGCATCAGCTTTCCGCCGGTTTCGTGCCCATTCGCAAGAAGGGCAAGCTGCCCCATACCACGGTCTCCATCGCCTATTCGCTGGAATATGGGCTCGACGAGATGGAGATGCACGAGGATGCGGTGGTCCCGGGCGAAAGGGTGATTCTCGTCGATGATCTCATCGCAACCGGCGGCACGGCAACAGGCGCGGTGAGCCTTTTGAAGAAGATCGG
>DASQCU010000313.1:0-2055 GCA_035634575.1 Beijerinckia sp. | reverse complement strand
CCACCGCATCCTGGAGTGGTCCCTCGGTCATTCTTTATGATCGAGGGTATTGAATGCGAAACATCAGGTGCGGTTATCGCAATAATGCTTCGATCATTTTTGGGTCAGAGGCATTCCATCGGCACCCTTGATCTCGGCCGTCCAGTTCTTTTTGATCAGCGTAACCACCGCTTCGGGCATCGGAATATAATCAAGCTCTTCCGCCGCTTTCGCGCCCTTGGCGAAAGCCCAGGCGAAGAACTTCAAGGCTTCCGCCGTGGCATTCGGATCCTCCGGCTGTTTCTGCACCAGAATGAAGGTTGCCGCCGTGATCGGCCAGGACGCCGCCCCAGGCTGATCGGTCAGGATCTGATAGAAGCCCGGCGCATTGGCCCAATCGGCATTGGCAGCCGCCGCCTGGAAGCTGGCCGTGGTCGGGGCAACCGTCTTGCCTTCGTGATTGACGAGATCGGCGTAGGTCAGATTATTCTGCTTCGCATAGGCAAATTCGACATAGCCGATTGAGCCCTTGGTCTGCATGACATTATTGGCAACGCCTTCATTACCCTTGGCGCCAATGCCAACCGGCCATTCAACCGCGGTGCTTTCCCCGACCTTCGCCTTCCAATCCGGCGAAACCTTGGACAGATAATCGGTGAAATTAAACGTCGTGCCGGACCCGTCCGAGCGATGCACGACCGCAATCGCAGCCGAAGGCAGCTTCACGCCGGGGTTCAGCTTCTGGATCGCGGCATCGTCCCAGGTCTTGATTTCGCCAAGGAAGATCTTGGCCAAGGTCGGACCGTCGAGCACGACTTCACCCGGCTTGATGCCATCAAGATTGATGACCGGCACGATGCCGCCCATCACCTGCGGCCATTGCACGAGACCGCTCTCGCTGAGCTCGCTGCCCTTCAGAGGCGCGTCGGTCGCGCCGAAGGTCACGGTTTTCGCCTTGATCTGCTTGATACCGCCGCCTGAGCCGATCGACTGATAGTTGAGGCCATTGCCCGTCTCGGCCTTATAGGCCTGCGCCCATTTCGCATAGATCGGGAAGGGGAAGGTGGCGCCGGCGCCGGTAATGTCGACGGCATGGGCTGGAAGGCTGAGCCCGATTGCGAAGGTCAGAGCCGCCGCGGCAAGCGCCGTTCCTTGGAACGAACGCGGGAACGTAAAGGTCATCTCATGCCTCTCGTTGTCTAATGAATGGGCTGGGTGTGTGGTCTCGAAAGCCTGCGCAATGTTGCAAAGCGCTCATGGTGAACCTGGCATCGGGCTGGGCAACCGATGCGGCCTCGAATCGGCGAAAACCAGGGTCATCGCCGATCCGATGACAACCTAAAGTCGCTACGCAAGGCTTTTATGACCTGATAATGACAGCTGCATGACATGCTGCTGCCTCAGAGCTTTAGCCTTTATGCAGGGGCAAAGTCACGCTGAAGATTGCTCCCTCGCCGGGTTTTGATTCGATCCCAAGACGCCCACGGTGCCGGGCAACAATATGTTTGACGATCGCAAGGCCGAGACCGGTGCCCCCCTTGGCCCGGCTTTGCCTCGCATCGACCCGGTAGAAACGCTCGGTGAGCCGTGGCAAATGTTCCGGCGGAATGCCAGGACCATGGTCGCGCACGCTCAGGATCGCCTGCTTGCCTTCCGCCATGGCCGCGATCTCGACTTGCCGATTGACCGTCGCGAAGTCCGAAGCGCCATATTTGATAGCATTCTCGACAAGGTTTTCGACGACGCGCAGCAATTCGTCGCGATCGCCGGTGACGCAGATGCCGTCTGGCGCGTCGAGCTTCAAGGCGACGTCGGCGGCGCTCGCCATGGGCGTCAATGTATCGGCAATGTGGCGCAGGACCGCGACGAGATCGACCGGGGTTCGCGGCTGAAGATGCAGATTTTGCTCGATTCGCGACAAGGAGAGAAGGTCATCGACGAGCCGGGCCATTCTTTGCGCCTGGTCGCGCATGATGGCGAGGAATTTGGTCCGCGCCTCCTCGTCGCCGCGCGCCGGACCCTGCAGAGTTTCGATGAATCCCAGGAGCGAGGCGAGCGGCGTGCGCAATTCATGGC
>DASQCU010000312.1:0-5440 GCA_035634575.1 Beijerinckia sp. | reverse complement strand
CCGGAAGTAGTCGGCGTGGTCCAGCAGATCGAGGATTACGCCAAGCTCGCCGACACGATCGCCTCGCATCTTGCGGTCAAGATTTCCGACAAGCAGAGCGTCCTCGAGACCACCTCGATCACCAAGCGGCTCGAAAAGTGCCTCGCGCTGATGGAGAGCGAAATCTCGGTCCTGCAGGTCGAGAAACGGATTCGCACGCGGGTCAAGCGCCAGATGGAGAAGACCCAGCGCGAATATTATCTCAATGAGCAGATGAAGGCGATCCAGAAGGAGCTTGGCGACGAAGACGGCAAGGACGATCTCGCCGAGATCGAGGAGCGCATCAAGGCCACCAAGCTCTCGAAGGAAGCGCGCGACAAGGCCACCGCCGAGTTGAAGAAACTGCGTCAGATGTCGCCGATGTCGGCGGAGGCGACGGTCGTCCGCAATTATCTCGACTGGGTCCTGTCGATTCCGTGGAACAAGCGCTCCAAGGTGAAGAAGGATCTGAAGATTGCCGAGGACGTCCTCGACAGCGAGCACTTCGGTCTCGACAAGGTCAAGGAACGCATTATCGAATATCTTGCGGTGCAAAGCCGGGCGAACAAGCTGACCGGGCCGATCCTCTGCCTTGTCGGGCCGCCCGGCGTCGGCAAGACCTCGCTCGGCAAGTCGATCGCCAAGGCGACGGGGCGCGAATTCGTTCGCATGTCGCTCGGCGGCGTGCGCGACGAGGCGGAAATACGCGGGCATCGGCGCACCTATATCGGCTCAATGCCCGGCAAGATCATCCAGTCGATGCGCAAGGCCAAGACATCCAATCCTCTCTTCCTGCTCGACGAGATCGACAAGATGGGGATGGATTTCCGCGGCGATCCGTCCTCCGCGCTTCTCGAGGTTCTCGACCCCGAGCAGAACCAGTCCTTCAACGATCATTATCTCGAAGTCGATTACGACTTGTCGAATGTCATGTTCGTGACCACGGCGAATACGCTGAATATCCCGGCGCCCTTGATGGACCGCATGGAGATCATCCGGATCGCCGGCTATACCGAGGATGAGAAGGTCGAAATCGCCCGCCGCCATCTCATTCCGGCAACGCTCAAGAAGCATGGTCTTGATCCGAAGGAATGGTCGATCGACGACAGCGGCCTCATCATGCTGGTCCGCCGCTACACGCGGGAAGCCGGCGTGCGCAATCTCGAAAGGGAGATTTCGAACCTGGCGCGCAAGGCGGTCAAGCAGATCCTCACGAACAAGATGAAGGAAGTGACGATCACGGCTGACAATGTCGCCGATTTCCTCGGTGTGCCGCGCTATCGCTACGGCGAGGCAGAGCTTGAGGATCAGGTCGGCGTCGTGACTGGCCTCGCCTGGACGGAGGTCGGCGGCGAGCTGCTCACGATCGAAGGCGTCATGATGCCCGGCAAAGGCCGCATGACCGTGACCGGCAATTTGCGCGATGTCATGAAGGAGTCGATTTCAGCGGCGGCCTCTTATGTCCGCTCGCGCGCGGTCGATTTCGGGATCGAGCCCCCGCTCTTCGACCGGCGCGACATCCATGTGCATGTGCCGGAAGGCGCGACACCCAAGGATGGTCCATCCGCAGGCGTCGCCATGGCCACGACGATCACCTCGATCATGACCGGGATTCCGATCCGGCGCGATATTGCGATGACGGGCGAGATCACCTTGCGCGGCAGGGTGCTGCCCATAGGCGGCCTCAAGGAGAAACTCCTGGCTGCCATGCGCGGAGGACTGAAGAAGGTCCTGATCCCGGAAGAAAATGCCAAGGATCTGGCCGATATTCCGGACTCGGTGAAAAACGCGCTGGAAATCGTTCCGGTCTCGCGTATGGATGAAGTGCTCTCCCATGCTCTGGTGCATCCGCCTGTGCCGATTGTCTGGGAGGAAGAGACGAAACCCGTGGCACTCGGGACCGAGGATGAAGCTTCGGGCGCGATCGCTCACTGACGTGATCGCTCACCAATGCGGCAAATCGCTTGACCTGAAGCGATTTGCCATCAGTGAGATGAGCGAAGGAATTCGCGCAAAGCAAGAACGCCCTTTCATTTTCGAATGGGCGCTCTTTTCATTTTCAGATTGTGCTCAATCAAAGGGCTGGACGTGCTTTTTTGCGAAGCAAAATCCTGCCTGGCAGGCTGTCGCATTACGCCTTCAATCGCCCTCAAAATAAGGCGATTGACGCTCCAAGGCCATTATGCAACCTAGTCTCCCAACAGCCGATAAAGGCAGAACCTTGTGGGAGGGAGCGGCATTTCGTTTGGGCGGTTAGCTCAGTTGGTAGAGCATCTCGTTTACACCGAGAGGGTCGGCGGTTCGAGCCCGTCACCGCCCACCAGCCCGTCCGGCCAAGCATTGTGCTGCGCACATCGGCCCGACGATCATGGGCTGAATTCAATGATCAAAATCAATTTACTGCACAGTTTTTTTTCGAATCATTTTCATCCTTGGTCGCGGGCTTTCATCGCAACAAGCTTCGGGGCGCTGCTTTCCCTGGTGTTTCCCTATTGCGCCTCTGCGGCGGCAGAAATGTCGTTTCAGCTCGTGCAGATCGGCCATTCCACAAATTGCGGCAGCGCTTGTCCCCAGGTGATTTCAGCCGAGGGGGAGATCAGCAATGAGACGCCCGATGCCTTTCTGAATTTCATGCGCGGCAACCTGCACAGCCAAACGCGGGCAATCGTCTTCATTCATTCTCCGGGCGGCAAGGTGGTGGCCTCGATGGAGCTTGGCAAGATCTTCCGCAAGCTCGGTATTGCGGTCGTCGTTGCGCGGGCACAACCGGCGGCCGGACATAATGCCGCGCACTTCGTCGGCGCGCGCTGCTTTTCGGCCTGCGTCTATGCGCTTATGGGCGCCAGGAAGCGGGTCATCCCGCCCGAGAGCGAGGTCGGGCTCCACCGCATGTTTCTCTTCGCCCATGACGGTCCAGCGGGCGCCCAGCAACGCCACCAGGACGATGGCGAAATGGCGGCCATGCTCCAACGCTATAGCCGGTCCATGGGAATCAGCCCGAGCCTTGTGGCGACAGCCGAGCATATGGATCCAGACATGGTGCATATCCTCAGCCGCGCTGAAATCGCCAAATGGAACCTCGGCACGCCAAAACTTTAGAGGAATGGGCCTAAGACGAAAATGCTGCCCTTCGCTACGCAAGCGAAGCCGTTGCGCTACCAGTTATCGATTCGTCATGCCCGGACTTGATCGGATCAAGTCCGGGCATGACGGAACGCGATCCGTTGAGGAATCATGGCTCCGCCCACAAAAAAAGTGCCGCCGCTCGCGGGCTAGCCAAGCGAGCGCTTGGATGAAGTTCCAGCTTTATGACATCGCGTTGTCTTCGTGCTTGACTTGAGCGCGCGTCTATCTTATCCGGCTGTTCTCCGAAGCGGCTTGCGTCGCATTGTTGGGGGAGTAGCTCAGATGGTTAGAGCGCCGGCCTGTCACGCCGGAGGTCGCGGGTTCGAGCCCCGTCTCTCTCGCCATTAACTTATACCGGATCCCAACATTGGGCTTCGTCATTGCGAGGAGCGCAGCGACGAAGCAATCGATAAGCTGAGCATATGGGGTGGATTGCTTCGCCTTCAGCTCGCAATGACGCTCTGTCCGTGTGTCACTGCCCGCGAGACTTGATATCAGGCGAGGCTGACGCGGGTTTGCCGCAGCAATCGCTTCAATTTGCTATCGGGCGGAATTTCTTCACGTAGAGATTCACGATCACCGCGCGCGCAATATGCTCAGCCATGCAATGATAGCCGAGCTCGTTCAGATGAAAATTGTCGCCCGCCATCAGCTGTAGATTGCTGCGTGTCTTGGCGATGAATTGCATCGCGTCATAGCGGCGGACATAGAGGATGTTTTCCTCCGCCGCGATTTTCTGCAGAACTTCGTTTATCGCGGAATAATTCTGATCCTTGGCGAAGCGCGACGTATATTGCATCCCAACCAGCGCGACATCGATCTTATTCTCCTTCAGCCAATCGACCAATCCGCGCACGGTGGACTCGAAATCCTCCGGAGCGACACGCGAGAGCGCGTCATTGGTCCCTAATTGCCAAAGGACGAGATCGGGCTTCTCCAGCGCCACTTCGCTCTTGATGCGATCAGCCGTCACCGCCGCCACTTCGCCCGGGACGCCGCGATTGAGAACCTCGACGTCAACGCCTTTCAGCGCATGTTCGAGAATGAATTCGAGCTGAGCCGGATAGGTCTTGCCTCCCGAGGAGACCCCGATCCCCGCAGTCGAGGACGAACCGATCGCGAGGATTCTCACTTTATTGCCCGCCTGCAAAACGGCCGCGACATTGGCAAGCGGGGCGGGTGCGGCAATATCAACCGCAGGCACCTCGCATTGGGGGCTCAACGGCGGCAGGGGAATAGGCGAAGGCGTTTCCTCGGCCCCGGCTGCAAAAGTCAAGCAGGAGAAGAAGGCGATGCCGAGAACCGGCCTCCACCCGAATCCACCCGGACCCGATCGCGCCATTCCGAACTCCACGCCACGATACCCATTACAATCAGGCCCACGATTACCACAAACGCATCCGTCGCAACATGCCCGCCATAAACATAGCGGAAGATCTGGCCGGACAGACTGAGAAGTGAGCCGACACAGAAGACATTGAGGGAATTGCGGCCGAGCAGGCACAAGAACCCGCTGCCGCGCGGCAGCCACAGCGCGATTGTCGTGAAAGCGCCTGCAAAAAGCGCCGAAAGCGCGAGGCTGTGGATGAGCCTTGCAGGCGAGAGAAAAGTCTTGTCGAACATGAAGAATAGCTTCGGCTCGGGCACCGCGATCGGATCTGGCGAGAAATTCATCCAGGCCGAGACCACGCCCGCTGCGACAATCGGAACCGCCACTCGCCGAAGCCATTTGTGATGGCGCCTTGCCCAGCCGCCGAGCCCGTCTTCGCCCGCCAGAAGAAACCCCAGAACAAAGATGAGCTGCCACGACAATGGATTGAAAAACCAGCTTCCTTCCACCGGCCAGCTCGGCAGATTGACGCCAAAGGTCAGCGCCATCGCGTAAACGCCAAGCGAAATGGGCAGCAGCGCCATTTGAGCATAGCGATTGGTCAAAGCGATGAAAGGGGCCGCGAACATCAAGACGATATAGAGCGGCAGAATGTTGAAATAACCGAGCTGATGGGTGAGCAGCACGAGCCCGACATGGGCATTGACAGGATCGTTGAAAACCGCCGACGCATTGTGCCAATCGAGCAGGAAGGGCGCGTCGAGCAGGATCGAAAAGCCAGCCAGCAGCGCGATTGCAACCTCGGTAATGACAGTCTGCGCAAAATAAATGCTGAGGCCGCGCCCGCAGAGCCGCAGAACCAGCCGGCTCACGGATAGAGGCTGTCCGAAACCTTGGACCAGCCGGCGCATCGCCCAGCCAGCTAGAAAGACGAAAAGCTCAGCCGAATCGGAGAGCGAGACATTG
>DASQCU010000311.1:0-3960 GCA_035634575.1 Beijerinckia sp. | reverse complement strand
CCGTGGCCCAACTGGCCGGCTTCTCGGCTACGCCAGGGTCTCGACCGACGACCAGGCGACGGATGCGCAGACCGACGAACTCACCGCCGCCAACTGCGATGTAATCTTCCGCGAGCACGCGCGCGCTTCCAACCATTCGATCGTCTCGAGGAGATGGCTGACCGAGCGGGCGAGGCGGTCGAGCCGCACCACGACGAGCACATCGTCGGCCTGGATCTCCCGCATCAGGCGGCGCATTTCCGGTCGCTGCGCGATCCGATCGACACCTCGACGCCGCAAGGCATGTTTTCGTTGCAGGTGCCGGGTGCCGTCGCCCAGCTCGAACGGGCGCTGATCTCAGAGCGCACCAAGGCGGGGATCAAGGCGGCACGGGCCCGCGGCAACCTGCCGGGCAATCCGGGCCTGCGGGAACGCCGCCCTGAGGCCTTGCAGAAAGTATCGGCCGCCCGTGACCAGGTCGATGTCGCCGCCCTGCTCGCTTCGATGGACGCCTGGCTTCCGACGGTCAGACGGATGCGGCCGGCTCACCCCTGGGAGGACGTCGTGCGGGTGCTGAATCTGAAAGCCACACAGCCGTGGACGGTCGAGCGCTTGCGCCGCGCGGTGCGCCGCCTCGTGCAAGAGCATCTAGCCGAGCCGCATCTGATAGAGCGGGCACGGCGCAAGCCTTCGGAAGATCGTCTGATGACGTTGATCGCGGGCATCGCCATGGCCAATCCGGATATGGCCTTGCGCGACATCGCCGCCCAGCTCGAAGTGATGCGCGAGCGCACCCTCCGAGGCGGATGCCATTGGTCCGCCTCGTCCGTCAAGAACCTGCTCGATCAGGCAAGGCGGTTAGGCCTGGCGATGCCGATTGAACTCCGTCTGTAAGTGACGCCTCCATTTACGGAAGTCGACACCAAGCGCGACGCTGCCTCAAGGTTTGATAGGCTGCAGTCGACCATATGTTGTCGATAGGCGATCCATTCAAATTCCGCCAGGTGCTCTTCTCGACCGTAATGACGATCTATCGGTTCACCATCGCCTGCTATCGGACGAATTAACCACCAATTATTTCACATCGATCGTTTATGCATGACGGGCGTATACTTGATTGACGTCCAATTCATCAATCGGACGCGCGACGCGGGAGGCTCAAATGTCCGATGGAATGTTTGACCCAGAAAACCGCCCCGACAGTTCCCGCGACGGCGGTGGTGCGGTGATCACTCCGCTGCACCCAGCGGTCGGATATGCCGCGGGCCTTGGCTTCGTAGCACTCGCGACAGTGGTCGCGTTCGTGGTTGATAGCATTGTTCCCTCGCCCCACCTTACGCTGGTGTTTGTCTTGCCAGTGCTTCTGGCGGCCTTGAGCTTCGGCTGGGGTCCCGCTCTTGTCTCCACTGTGGCCGCAGTTGCCGCCTTCGACTTCTTCTTCACCGAGCCCAAGTACACGTTTCGCGTCGATTCCCCGTCAGACATATGGGCGATGGCCTTGCTCACGGTTATCGCTGCGATTGCCAGCGCTGTGGCGGCTCAATCTCGACGCAGAGCGCTTGACGCGCACTTGGCTGCAAGCCGCGCCGAGGCGTTACACCGTCTCGCCCATCTCGTGGTGGAGGCCGCGCCCGCAAACGCCTTATGCGATGCTGCTAGCGATGCATTAGCCAAGATTTTCCAGGCACCGGCCGTGGTGCTGATTGAGCGTGGTGACCGGCTTGAAACCGTGGCCCTCGCCGGCGGCGCGACCTTGTCCTCATCGGACGAAGAAGCCGCGCGATGGACCCTGACCAACAAGGTTCCAATCCGAGGCGAGAATTTCCCATTCGATGCGGCAGAATTCGACTTTTGGCCCGTCAGGCGCGGCGCTGAACAGGGCATAGTTCTGGGTGTTGGCTTGGCAAAGGGGCGCGAAAATCGCCCGTCCGACCCTGCGCGGTTTGTAGAGATGGTCGGAGCGTACCTTGTGGCGGGGCTGTCGAGGAAAACCGATTAGCCCAGTGGTCCGTAAGTCGCCGCACGAATTCAGGGGCCGTCCCCGCAAAGGTCCGCAGTTTCTTGGCTGAAGGCATCGTCATGCGTCTCGCGGCTCCCGGTCGGGTGCGTCTGCAATTGGCGCGGGCTTGCCTTCCTTTGATTCATATGACGGGTCGGATTCCACCCTTCACGGACCTTCCCCCGGACAAGTAGAGGGCGCGGACCCAGGATGTGAGCCCGCCGGGCGTTCCAGAATGCCGGGTTATGCGACAGTTGGGTGTAAACGCGATATAAAGGTGACACCCCCTTAGCAAGGTTCAAATGGCACTCTCTAGCATTTCGGGGTTGCTGGAGGAGGCGCGGAATGACGGTGGTGTCGGTGAGCGATAAGGATTTCTCCCGGCTCGACGTCTTGCTCGATATTGAGGCTTCTCTCGATTCAGGAAGCCTGCGCGTTGATGGGCTTGTAAAGACGGCAAGTGTTTCGGTTTCGCGCGAACGGAGCCGCCAGTCTGATTTTCAAGCACCGCGCCCGGCCCAGCAACAACCGACTGCAGTCCGCTGTCCGCGAGCTCGCGATGAGGCTCGTCAAGCAACACTACGCTGATTTTGGCCCAAGCTGTCGTGCGAGAAGCTTGCCGAGCGCCTGGGTGCCGGATTTCCCGTGAGAGGCTAAGGAAATGGATGATCGAGGACGGCCTGTATTTTCGACCGGCGTCGGCGCTTGCGGTCGGTGCACAGCCAAATCTGGCCTTGCGCGAGATTGCGGCCCAGCTCTAAGCGATGCGCAAGCGCACCCCCCCCCCGTCGGGGCGACCATTCGTCCGCCTTCTCTGTCAAGAATCTCCTCGATCCGGCCTGCCGGCTCGGCTTGGCGCGTTCCTAGCTTCGCCGGCGGCGTGAGGGCCCGCGCACCAGTGCTTTGGAGCCAACGCAGGCCTCAATTGGCCAAGGGGCCTTAGGCCGAGGCGTAAATTATTGCATTGCACCTATGCAGTTAGGTCAGCCCTGTAGCCTATCACCGCGGCTCCGTCTTCATATGTAGCGTCGTTAATGAGGCGCAGCGCCCATTGCGGCGCCCATCAGCGAGGGAAATTTCCTTTATACCTGCAAAATATGCATAGCTGTTCGATGAAACCGGCGCTAGTCGAGGCTCCAGATGGATTTATATTGCGCTGCAGCAGAGGCGGTGAACGCGGCCTCGCAAAGACGAAACGGAAATTCGCGATTGCATTCAAATTCATCACCGAGAAGGTCCAGCAATGGCGCCGTTATCGCGCTGCGGTGCGCGAACTCTCCCAGCTCTCCGATCGTGATCTCGCTGACCTTGGCCTTTGCCGGGCGGAAATCGAGACCGTGGCCCGCAAGGGCGCGCGTCACTAACAGTTCCTTTGCTCATTTCGCAGCCCGCAGCGCCCGCCGAACCTCCCCGGCGGGCGCTTCTTTTGTTCGAAGATTTTAGTGGTTCCGCGCGAGACCGCCGAGCTTGCCGTTCCCGATGGGCCGGAGTCTTGTGAAAATGGCAATCCGTCGTGCTGCTTGGAGCGTTGATGTCGTCAACGCCTTGCGATCTTCCTCGGATGGACCTTGTGCAGTTCCACCCTAATACAGCCACAGCGACCAAGGGCAGACCCCAGTTACAAGATATCGCGCGGCGCTAACTTTGGGCCAGTATAATGCATTTCACAGGATCAAGCACAGATATAGCCAGCCTATCAGTTTGCTCCGCCCGCTTGTGACAACTGTCACTTTTATTTTGAAATGCGGGCGTGCGTAGATACCAGATCATGCGGCCGATCAGTGAGTGAAATCCACGCCGCTCCTCTAGGCGCCAGGTCCTTTAGGCCGCAGCAAGTTCGCTCAATAAGATTCCACGAGCAGACGGTCCTTTTTGCAATTAATCTGGAGGCTGTTCGGTAACATCAACTACAGCCGTTCCGTATCGCTTGGGCGACTGTAATCTTAGACAGATCGCTCGCTCGGTTGCCGCATAATTTGGTT
>DASQCU010000310.1:0-3992 GCA_035634575.1 Beijerinckia sp. | reverse complement strand
AACTTAGTATAATTGCGGACATGAAGCTGTTTGAAGCGATAGCCGCTCGAAGTTTCATCGAAACCCTTTGGCCGTGAAACCGGGCCTGGAAAGCTCCGACCCGGTTTGCCTTGACTTTCTGCGCTTCAGCTTGGCTGCAAGTAGCTACCAGAGCAGACCTGGGGTAGCTTTCGCAGCGGTCTTTCCCTATCTTGTCGTGGCCAGATGCTTTCGGCCTTTCCCCTGCTTCCACCGGTATGAACTCTGAACTCCGCATTGCCGTTATCGACAAGAATCCCGTGCGCGCCGCGATCCTTGAGGAGGGTCTGCACGAAGCAGGCTATAGCCTTGTCACGCGGATCGACGACACGTCCGCACTGCTCGACCGGATCGCCGCCCTTGCGCCCGATGTCATCATCATCGATCTCGAAAGCCCGAGCCGCGACACCCTCGAACAGATGTTTCAGGTGAGCCGCGCCGTCGCGCGGCCCGTTGCCATGTTTGTGGATCAATCCGATACGGCGATGATCAATGCGGCGATCGACGCCGGGGTGTCCGCCTATGTCGTCGATGGGATGAAGAAGGAAAGGGTGAAAGCGGTCCTCGATGTCACGATCAGCCGCTTCAATGCCTTCACCAAGCTCAAGGAAGAGCTCGAATTCGCCAAATCGCAATTGGACGACCGCAAGGCGATCGATCGGGCCAAGGCCTTGGTCATGAAAGCCAAGGCGATCCCGGAGGATCAAGCCTATGCAATGATGCGAAAGGCCGCGATGAACGAAAATAAAAAGATAGTCGAGATTGCCCGCTCCATCATTACAGCTGCGGACCTGCTGCGATGAGCCAGGCAGCAAGCCAAGCAACAAACCGGCCCTTGCGCATCGGCTATGTTCCCCTGACCGACGCCGCGCTGCTCCAGGTTGCCAAGGCCAAGGGTTTCGCCGCCGACCAAGGCCAGGAAATCGAACTCGTGGCCGAAGCCTCCTGGGCCAATATCCGCGACAAGCTTGTCGTCGGCATTCTCGATGGCGCGCATATGCTGGCGCCTGCGGCGATTGCTTCGAGCCTCGGCCTCGGTCATCTCAAGGTGCCGCTGGTGTCGCCTGTCGCGCTCGGGCTAGATGGCAATGCCATCACTTTGTCCCGCCCGCTCTACGAGGCTGTTGTCCAGGAAACGGGTATCGCCTCTCCCGATCCGCGTGCGACGGCACACGGATTAGCCAAGGTGATCGGCAAGCGGCAGGCCGTGGGCGCGCCGCCCCTGACGCTTGCGCATGTCTTTCCGTTTTCGAGCCATCATTATCAATTGCGCCTTTGGCTGGCCGCAGGCGGCATCGACCCTGACAAGGATCTTCGCCTCACCGTCATACCGCCGCCTTTCATGGTGAGGAGCCTGACCAATGGCGAGATCGACGGCTTTTGCGTCGGCGCGCCGTGGAATGCCGTCGCCGTGCAGGCGGGTGTTGGCCAAATTCTCCATCGGGGGCGCGACATCGTCCAGAACTGCCCGGAGAAACTGCTTGCCTTCCGGGCGGACTTCGCGGCCGCCAATCCGGAAAGCGTTGCAGCTCTGGCGACAGCCATCCGCCAGGCGGCCGATTGGTGCAGCGACCCTTCAAATTTGGACGATCTCACCGAGCTTCTCGCGCAGGCAGCAAGATCGCAGGAAGAATGGTCGCAGATAACGCCAAAGCTCCTGCGCAATATTCTCGCCCCCACCCCCGGTGCCGCCATCAATGGCGCATCCTTGCGGCTTGATCGCGAAGCGACACGCATCCGCAAGGCGCACGCGCTTTGGCTCTACCGTCAAATGGTGGATGCGCATCAAGTCAGCGATTTGCCCGAATATGAGGCGACTGCCTCTTCCGTATACCGCCCGGATCTTGGGCTGGAGCCGCCCATGGGCGATGCTGACTCGCAAGGTCTCAGGCTTTTTCCGCGCTCAGATTCATAGCCTGAAAGATTCATGACAAAACTTGTTGCAAAAGCAACAGCCTCATCCTGAGGAGCAGGCGAAGCCTTCGTCTCGAAGGATGCTTTCCAGTTGGCACTGGACCCGCCCTCGTCCTTCGAGACGCGCCTTTCGGCGCTCCTCAGGATGAGGGCTTGGATCTGTTCATTTTCAGACAATCCCCCCTGGCACAAAATTTGCTGCGTTTTGACACGGGTCCAACGACGGGCCCAGAAATCCAGCAACGCCGCTGACATCCTGCGCCTCTTCGAGGCGGACGGGATGCGCGGCGTTTTTTGTTTTTCCGAACCGGAGAGAGTGGATGACGGGGAAAACCTCCCTCGAAGCGAAAGCCGATGCGCGGCCAGCCGAAACCGTCCTGACGCGGCGCCGGCTTCTTGGCTCAAGCGCAAGCATCGTCGCCAGCACCCTTCTGGCTTCGGCGGTGCAAAGTGCCTTTCCGGGCGGCGTGTTCGCCGCCACCGATGGGCCCGAAATCACCAAGGTCGTACTCGGCTATATTGCCTTGACCGATGCGGCGCCGCTGATTGTCGCAAAGGAAAAAGCGATCTTCGACAAATATGGGCTGAAGGACGCCGTCATCACCAAACAGGCGTCATGGGGTGCGACACGCGACAATATCGTTCTCGGCTCGGAAGCCAATGGCATAGATGGCGCCCATATTCTCTCGCCCATGCCCTATCTGATCTCGGCCGGAAAGGTCACTCAGAACAATGTGCCGACGCCAATGTATATTCTCGCCCGGCTCAATTACGACAGCCAGGCGATCTCGGTCGCCAATGAATACAAGGACACGAAGGTAGGCCTCGACGCATCGCCCCTGAAGGCTGCCTTCGAGGCGAAGAAGGCAGCCGGCAAGGAGGTGAAAGTCGCCATGACTTTCCCCGGCGGCACGCATGACCTCTGGGTCCGCTATTGGCTCGCTGCGGCGGGGATCGATCCGGACAAGGATGTCTCGACCATTGTCGTGCCGCCCCCGCAAATGGTGGCGAACATGAAGGTCGGCAATATGGACGCATTCTGCGTCGGAGAGCCCTGGAACGAACAATTGGTCAACCAGGGCATCGGCTTCACCGCCTGCACCACCGGCGAGATCTGGCAAAGGCACCCCGAAAAGGCGCTCGGCCTGCGGGCGGCCTTTGTCGATAAATATCCAAAAACCGCCAAGGCCTTGCTGATGGCCGTAATGGAAGCGCAGCAATGGTGCGACAAGCTTGAGAACAAGGAAGAGATGGCCGCGATTCTCGGCCGCCGCCAATGGTTCAACGTCCCGCCTGCCGACGTGCTCGGTCGTCTGAAAGGCGACATCAATTACGGCAATGGCCGTTTAGCAAAGGGAACGAACCTCGCCATGAAGTTCTGGGCGGGCGGCGTTTCCTATCCCTTCAAGAGCCATGATGCCTGGTTCATCACCGAGGACATCCGCTGGGGCAAGTTTGAGCCCTCGACCGATGTCAAGGCCCTGGTCGATAAGGTGAACCGCGAGGATCTCTGGCGCGAGGCTGCGAAGTCGCTGGGTGTCGTCGAAACGGACATCCCGGCTTCGGCCTCGCGCGGTCCTGAAACCTTCTTCGACGGCAAGATCTTCGATCCCGCCGATCCCTCCGCCTATCTGTCGAGCCTCGCGATCAAGCGTATCGCCTGACACCTGTTCAAACGGCCTCGTCCTCATCCTGAGGAGCCGCGAAGTGGCGTCTCGAAGGATGAGGGTTTGGGGTGCCATCCATTATCGAAAGAGCGCAAGATGGGTTTCATCTCTTTTCAGTCTGACGCCGCTACGCCGCATCAGACAGCGGCTGCTGCCAAGGAGCCTCGCGGAATTTCGACGATCCTCGCAACGGCGAGGCAATCCCTGGTGCGCCGGCTCACGCTCACAGGACAATGGCTTGTGACCAACATGGTCCCGCCATTGGTCACGATCGTGCTCCTCCTGCTTGTATGGCAAATCCTGTGCGCAAAACCGGGCTCTTCGCTGCCGCCGCCGACAGCGATCTGGAACGACTCCAGGGACCTCATCCTGCAGCCTTTCTTCGATTATGGC
>DASQCU010000309.1:0-7607 GCA_035634575.1 Beijerinckia sp. | reverse complement strand
CACTTATATTCTTGTTGCCATCGGCAGCACGATCGGCGGAACGCTGCGTTTCTGGCTGTCCGGTCTGATTGCGAACGCGGTCGGTCAGACTTTCCCCTGGGGAACGCTGGTCATCAACATCACCGGCTCTTTCGCGATTGGATTTTTCGCAACTCTGACGGGTCCCGATGGCCGCGTCTTCGTCCCCGGCCAATGGCGGCAATTCTTCATGATCGGCGTCTGCGGCGGCTATACGACTTTTTCGTCCTTCAGCCTCCAGACCTTGAACCTTGCTCAGGACGGCGAATGGCTATGGGCCGGGCTGAATATTGCGCTTTCCGTCGTGCTTTGCCTTTTCGGTGTCTGGCTCGGCCATACCGGGGCCATGGTGCTGAATAAGTAGGAGGCTGAGATGCATTTGCCCAAGGATGCAATGTTGCTGCGCATCTTCCTCGGAGAGCAGGACAAGTGCGGACACAAGCCGCTCTACGAAGCGGTGGTGATGAAGGCGCGCGAGATGCACCTCGCTGGCGCAACAGTACTGCGCGGGCCGCTTGGCTTCGGCCATTCGAGCCGCATTCATACGGCCAAGATCATGCAGCTTTCGCAGGATCTGCCTATCGTGATCGAGATCGTCGAGACGCAGGAGAAGATCGATGCCTTCCTGGCGATCCTGAACGGCATGATGGGGAGCGGTCTTGTCACGCTCGAAAAAGTGCAGGTTTTGCAATATGGCCCGGCTGGCGAAGGGCAGGGCAGCTGACGCTTGCTTGTCGCCCGATGTTCAGTGATCCCGCGCTGCCCAAAAGCGGTTCATGAAAATGAGCAGCCCTCCCGAGACGACGAACGCCATCAGAATGCCGACGCTCCACGCCAGTTCGCGATCGCTTATCTTGTCAATATTCATGAAGATTTCGAGGACATGAATAGCCGAAATGGCGATGATCGAAGTCAAAAGCTTGACCTTGATGTCGCTGAAATCGACATGCCCCATCCAGGCGGGCTTATATTTGAGTTCATCGAGCTCGAAGCGGGAAACAAAATTCTCGTAGCCCGTGAGCATCACCATCAGCAGAAGATTGGCGATCAGGGAAAAATCGACCAAGGACAGGATCGCGGTGATCACCTCATTGGCATCGGAAAAAGTGCCATTAAAGACAAGCGCGATTGTCTTCTGCGCAAATTTAATGAGCAGCACGATCAGGCTGAGGCCGAGACCGAGATAGAAGGGTACGAGGAGCCAGCGGCTCGAAAAAAGCGCTTGTGCTACCATGCGCTCGGCAAATGGTTTCGGCTCTTTTGAGAGCGGAGAATGATCCATCGCCACCTCTTCCTTGTTGCCGTGCCTTCACGCGCCATCAATGTGAACAAGTCTAAAACTTAATTTGACTGAAGTCGAAGGCGGGTTCCACTCAACAAGGAAGGCTCAATCCGCCTTCCGCCGCGCCTGGAGCGCGATCCCCTTCAACACCGCCGCAGGACCAAATCTCGCGCGTAAGCTGTCTATGGCCCTCTCAGTCGCTTTTTCGCGCTCGACCCCGGTATCGGCGAGATCGCCAAGATCTGCTTCTTCACCCGGACAAAGATCGCTGGCGCCAATCCCAATGAGCCGGAAACGCGTGGCCTGCGCTGATCCAGCCAGCTCCTTTACCAAAAGATCGCGCGCAGGTTCAAACAGCCGCTTCGACAATTGGGTGGGCGGAAAGCCGGAGCGGGCACGTGTGCGGAGCCTGAAATCGGCGGTCTTGAGCTTCAAAGTGACAGTGCGGCAGCCAAGCCCGGCATTTTTCAGACGAAGGCTCAGTTTTTCGCCAAGCCGGTAGAGGATCGGGACGAGATCCTCTTCGGCCGATAAATCATTTTCGAAGGTGGTTTCCGCCGAAAGGCTTTTCGTCTCGCGATCCGGGCTTACTTTGCGCTGATCCTCGCCCCGCGCGAGCCGCCATAGTCTCCGCCCCTCCATGCCATAGCGGGCGAGCAATTGCGTTTCATCCGCGCTCTGGAGATCGCCCATGAGGCGAAATCCATCCTGCGCGAGGCGTTTTTCAAAGGTCTTGCCGACGCCGGGGATGAGGCCGACCGGGCGTTCGCGCAGAAAATTCTTCGCCTCCTTGCGGCCGATAATCGTAAAGCCGCGCGGCTTGTCGAGATCGGAGGCGAGTTTGCTCAAGAATTTGCAATAGGAAAGACCGATCGACACGCTGATGCCGATCTCGGCTTCGATTCGCTTTGCGAGGCGCGCGAGAATCATTGCGGCGCTGGCGCGATGCAGATTTTCCGTGCCCGCAAGATCGAGAAAGGCTTCATCGATCGAGATGGGTTCGACGAGCGGCGTCAATTCCTGCATGAATATGCGGACCTGGCGCCCGACGCGTGAATATTTGGCCATGTCGGGTGGAATAACCACCGCTTCCGGGCAGGCTTTCAGCGCCTTGAAAAGTGGCATCGCCGAATGCACGCCTTGGGTTCGGGCGATGTAGCAACAGGTCGCGACGACGCCTCTTTTGCCGCCGCCGACGATCACGGGCCGGTCGCGAAGGGCTGGATTGTCGCGCTTTTCGATCGCCGCATAGAAGGCATCGCAATCCACATGCGCGATCGTCAAACCACCGCTTTCGGGATGGGTGAGGAGGCGCGGCGACCCGCAGGCGGCGCAGCGATCCCGCGCGCGGTCCGAAATCGTCAAACAATCACGGCAAAATCCCGTGGCGCTCATGGCATCTCGGGTGTGGGCGAGAGGCGCTCTCTTGCTTTGGCGATGGTTGCGGGATCGTGACCGGCATTGGCGGCGAAAGCAAGCAGGAGGGATTCATCGGAGGCGAGATGATCGAGAATTGCAGAGAAAAACCCAGGTGTTGCGGCGGCTGCGCGCAGATTATCCACGCTCAGGCCGGATGAAGAGAGGAATCGCTCCAATTTGTTTCGATCCGTGGCAAGGAAGGCCAAGGCTTCCACGGCAAGGCTTTCGGCGATGTCCTGGGTGAGCGCGACCTTGTTATGCACAGTTGTTTTGGGGAAACCATCATTTTGCACCATACCGATTTCCCTTTCGTCAATTTCTATCCGTTAAGACTTGGAAGTATGATTGGACTTACCCGGGTGCGGATTGTCCGCCGCCCGTCGAGGCGGAACGGGATGGAGCCATGCAGAAAAGCATCCTCATCGTAGAAGACAATGAGTTGAACATGAAGCTGTTCAACGACCTTCTCGAAGCGCACGGATACAAGACAGTGCAGACGCGCAGCGGCGTCGAAGCCATGCAACTTGCCCGCGAGCACATGCCCAATCTCATATTGATGGACATCCAGCTGCCGGAAGTATCCGGCCTTCAGGTGACGCAATGGCTCAAGGACGATGCAGCCTTGCGCCATATTCCG
This sequence comes from Beijerinckia sp., assembly GCA_035634575.1. GTDB lineage: Bacteria > Pseudomonadota > Alphaproteobacteria > Rhizobiales > Beijerinckiaceae > Beijerinckia. Next base: position 4,251 of record DASQCU010000309.1, on the reverse strand, counting down.
GTCATCGCGATCACGGCTTTCGCCATGAAGGGCGACGAGGAGAAGATCAGGCAAGGGGGCTGCGAGGCCTATCTTTCAAAACCGATCTCCGTGGTGAAATTCCTTGAAACGGTCCGCAATTATCTCTCCGAACAATGAATGATTTTGCGTGATGTATCGAGGGCAAGGCAAGTAGGGATTAAGAAAAAGCATGACCGCGCGCGTTCTGGTCGTCGATGACATCCTGCCCAATCGCAAGCTGCTCGAGGCACGCCTCACGGCCGAATATTTCGATGTCCTGACCGTCGCGAATGGCCCGCAGGCCTTGGCCGTGTGTGAGAAAGGCGGCTGCGACATCGTTCTCCTCGACGTCATGATGCCGGGAATGGATGGCTTTGAGGTTTGCCGCCGCCTGAAGCAGGACCCCAGGACCATGCATATTCCGGTTGTCATGGTGACGGCGCTCGATCAGGCCGCCGATCGCGTGCGGGGGCTCGAAGCAGGCGCTGATGATTTTCTAACCAAGCCCATCGACGAAATAGCCCTGATGGCGAGGGTTCATTCGCTTTCGCGTCTGCGGCTGGTACTCGATGAATTGCGGACCCGGGCGCAACGCTGGACGAGCCTCGGCATGGCCGATCCCCTGGCCCATGTCGTGGCTGCCAGCGGAACCAGAGGCAGAATCCTGCTCGTTGATGACCGCGCCTCCACCGCCGATCAGATCGCAACGGCGTTGCGGGGAGCGCATGACATCGAGATCGAAATCAACCCGCAGGAAGCGCTTCGCAAAGGCAGCACGGGGAATATCGATCTTTTCATCGTGAGTCTGGGGCTGCAGGCCTATGATGGCTTGAGGCTGTGCAGTCAGATCCAGGCTGGCGAGCGCACGCGCCCGATTCCCGTCCTCGCCATTGCCGAACGCGAGGATCGCCAACGCATTCTGCGCGCGCTCGACCTCGGAGTGAACGATTATCTTCTTCGCCCGGTCGACCGCAATGAGCTCATTGCCCGAGTGCGCACACAATTGCGGCGCAAGCGCTATGCTGACAGTTTGCGTGAAAATGTCGAGGCCTCGATCGAAATGGCGCTGGTCGATCCGCTGACTGGATTGAATAATCGCCGCTATCTCGAAACCCATCTGACCGGCCTTGTCGAGCAGGCCGCGCGCGAGGGCAGACGCCTGTCCTTGATGATTCTCGACATAGATCATTTCAAGCTTGTCAATGACGTCCATGGTCATGACGCTGGCGATGAGGTTCTGAAATATTTTGCCGGGCGGGTGAAGCAGGCCATTCGCACCGGGGATCTCATTTGCCGTCTCGGGGGTGAGGAATTCGTCGTGGTCATGCCGGACACGGATCTCGTTGTTGCCGCCAGGATCGCCGAACGTGTCCGCTCGAATGTTGAAAAAGATGTTTTTGCTATTTTCTCCGGCAAGCAGTCTATTCCGGTGACGGTCTCGATCGGTCTCGCCGAACGCGGCCTCGAGGATCGTCCGGAAGGGCTTTTCCGGCGCGCGGACAAGGCGCTCTACCGGTCGAAACAGAGCGGCCGCAATCGGGTTTCGGCAGATGCGGCCTGAGCCGTAAAATTCAAAAGAGGGCCTTCGCGGCCTGTCTTTGGCAATTTAAAGGATTTGTTAACGAAAAATGAACGTTATGATCCTCAACAAGCGATTGATTTTCAGCTCAAGCGCGCGCTAACGTCAGGCGCCGAGCATTGTAAGCATCTGGCGGCGTGGAACCTGCTCTGGTAAGAAGGCGAGTGACACGTCTGTGCGCGTAGTGGTGCGTATTCGGCAATTTGACTACCCTGCGGAGTGCTCAGGTCCGCCGCATCTCCTGGGTCCGTAGGGTCGGCCGGCGTGCAAGTGGTTTGGAGTGGCCTCCTCGAAACGGCCACCTGCCGCCGGCCACCTTCGTCACTTATCGTTTGGCCGCGCCGGGGAAGGGCGTGAATACCCTGAATTCGAGATAATTCAGGGTTCCTTTCCAGCAAATCGCTTACGCGAGAGCGATTTTGCTGGAGTGGCACCGCCGGTCTTTCGGAACGGCAGTATAGCAACGGGTCATGGAATGACCACGGTGGCGCTCCGGCATTCTCGCCAATCCTTTGAAAAAGCTGAAAATTTTGGAAAGAAACCTTGGTTCGCTTTTTGCGGCCCTCGGGTCTACTGCGCCCCTGAAAGCCCCCGAAAGCTCTAACGTTACAGTTTAAGCAAAAATTGTTCCAAAAAAATACGAACCAAATAGACCAAGTGTGAGTTTTCGTACACGAAGGAAATGATTGTTGCCCTCCAATCCTTGGCTCGGCACCAGCTCATCGAAAGCGCTGGGGGTGCGGCCATTCTCCGAATGCAAATGACCACGATGTACGGAGCAGGAAAATGGCAATCTTAACGGAAGAAAGCAGAGTCACAGCTACCGAAGTGGCTTCAATCGGATCTATGGCTGAGGCTGCCGTCGGGGTCGCGATCATCGTCCTTGCGATTATAGGGCTGGCAGGCATAGCAGTTGAGCCGATGATTGCAATTGCGACTATAATCGTGGGCGTTGCCTTGTTGATGCAAGGGACGGAGACAGCTGCCGAAACAACCGTTATGCCGGCGATTGTCGGGGCGTCAGCGGGTGCGGGGATCATGGTCGAATTCCTGGCAGGTGCGGCCGGTATAATTCTCGGCATATTGGCCTTCGTGAAGGGAAGCGCCCTCACCATCGCGCCAGCGGCCTTGATTGTATTTGGTGGCGCATTGCTGCTCGGCGGAATAGCCAATTCGGTATCGCCAGTGCGTACGGGCGCTGGACCTGATGCCAGTTTGGGGCTCATTCATCAAGCAAGGATCGGCGCAGCCGGTGCGCAAGTCATGATTGGATTCGCCGTCGGGATCCTCGGAATCCTCGCTTACGCATTGGCAGGCGCATTAGCGGTTAACGTTCATACGCTGATACTTGTCGGGTTGCTGGCCGTAGGCGCCTCCTTGATCCTCACCAGCGCGGCAATAGGCTTTCCGCAATTCATGGGAAGCCGGGCGCAGGAAACCACAGTGGTAACCCCAAGAGGGCCCTTTGGCGGCGAATGATCGGGGTTCGGGAGTTTAATTTCGAGGGGCGGGGCAGGGCGCTTTCCGTTTCATCGGAAGCGAGGAGGCGCCCTATCCAGTGCTGAAAAAGGCTTGATCTTAGATCACGACAAGATCTGTTGCGAAGGCAGCGCGCTCCTGGATGAAAACGAAGCGCGCTTCGGGTCTATTCCCCATGAGACGCTCGACGGAATCGGTCGTGCCGTCCCGATCTTCCGCGAGAACGACCACACGCAGCAAGGTACGCTTTCTGGGGTCCATCGTCGTCTCCTTAAGCTGAGCTGGAAGCATTTCACCCAAGCCTTTGAAACGGCTAACTTCTATCTTGCCTTTTCCAGTCAGAACCTCGGCGATCAGCGCGTCGCGATCGGCGTCGTCGCGGGCATAGACTTGCTTGGTGCCCTGCGTCAGCCGGTAGAGCGGGGGCACGGCGAGGTAAAGATGGCCGGCATCGACAAGCTTTGGCATCTGCCGGTAGAAGAAGGTGATCAGCAGCGATGCGATGTGGGCGCCGTCGACATCGGCATCGGTCATGATGATGATTTTTTCGTAGCGAAGCTCGTCTTCCTTATAGTGCGAGCCAGTCCCGCAGCCGAGCGCCTGAACCAGATCCGAGAGTTGCTGATTGGCCTGGAGCTTGTCGCGGGTTGCGCTCGCGACGTTCAAGATCTTGCCGCGCAAGGGCAGGATGGCCTGATTGGTGCGATCACGCGCCTGCTTGGCGGAACCGCCTGCGGAGTCGCCTTCGACGATAAATAATTCAGAGCCTTGCGACGAGTTATTCGAGCAATCGGCGAGCTTTCCGGGCAGCCTGAGCTTGCGTGTTGCAGTTTTCCGCGCGACATCCTTTTCGGCGCGGCGGCGCAGCCTGTCCTCGGCGCGTTCGACTGTCCAATCAAGCAGTTTCAAGGCGAGCGAGGGCGAAGCCGCAAGCCAATGGTCGAAAGCGTCACGTAATGTCCCTTCGACGATGCGCGAGGCTTCGCCGGTCATCAGCCTGCCCTTGTTCTGGCCCTGGAATTCCGGCTCGCGGATAAAGACCGAGACCAGCGCCGCGCAGGAGGTCATGATGTCCTCATTTGTGACGATGGCCGCGCGCTTCGCCTGACCGATGCGCTCGGCATGATCCTTGAGCCCGCGCAGCAAGGCCGCCCGCAGGCCCGCCTCATGCGTTCCCCCGTCGGGCGTCGGGA
>DASQCU010000308.1:0-2964 GCA_035634575.1 Beijerinckia sp. | reverse complement strand
TGGGCCGTTTCAATTATGTGCATGACGGCGCCGAAATCTATCGGCGCTCCTTCGCGACGATCCGCGCCGAGGCCGATCTTGCGCGGTTCACGCCAGAGGAGGAAAAAATCGCGGTGCGCATCATCCATGCTTGCGGAATGGTGGAGATCGCCGCCGACATCGTCTTTTCCCAAGATGCGGTCCTTCATGCGCGAAAAGCATTTCGCGACGGCGCGCCAATCCTCTGCGATTCCAAAATGGTCGCCAATGGCATTACCAGGGCGCGTCTGCCGTCCCGCAATGAGATCATTTGCACGCTCGATGATCCCGCTGTTCCAGCCCTTGCCGAAAAGATCGGAACGACACGCAGCGCCGCCGCACTGGAGCTTTGGCGTGACAGACTCGATGGCGCGATCGTCGCGATTGGCAATGCCCCGACGGCCTTGTTCCATCTTCTCGAAATGCTCGATCATGTCCCGGCACGGCCAGCCTGTGTCATCGGAATGCCTGTCGGCTTTGTCGGCGCTGCGGAATCGAAGGAGGCGCTTATCGCCGATCAGCGCGTGCCCTTCATCGCGGTCAAGGGCCGCAAAGGTGGTAGCGCGATGACAGCTGCCGCCTTGAACGCACTGGCGAGCGAAAACGAATGAGCACGACTACGCAAGGCCGGCTCTTTGGTGTCGGGCTCGGGCCGGGCGATCCCGATCTCGTCACGGTCAAAGCCGTGAAGATCATCGAAGCCGCGCCTGTCATCGCCTATTTCTCCAAGAAAGGCGCGCGCGGAAAAGCCCGTGCAATCCTCGATCATTGGATCAGCCCCGATACATACGTCCTTCCGCTGATCTATCCATTGACGACCGAAGTTCACTTCTGCGATCCGGCCTATGTAGACCAATTGCGCGATTTCTACACGGAGGCGGCAGAGACCCTCGCCTCCCATCTCATGGAGGGCCGCGACGTTGCTCTCGTCTGCGAAGGCGATCCGCTTTTCTACGGCTCCTTCATCCATCTCTACATACGCTTGAAGGATCGTTTCAAAGTCGAGATCGTGCCCGGTATCAGCGGCATGTCCGGATGCTGGAGCGCGGCAGGAATGCCGATCACATGCGGCGACGATGTGTTGAGTGTTTTGCCCGGCACGCTCGATGGCCCTGCGCTGATGCGCCATCTTCTCGTCTGCGATGCCGCCGTGATCATCAAGATCGGCGCCAATCTCGGCAAGATCCGGGCCGCGATCATCGAAGCAGGACGTCTCGAAGATGCGACCTATATCGAGCATGGCACGATGGAAGCGGAGAGAATTTTGCCTCTCGTCGAGAAGCACAATGACAGCGCGCCTTATTTCTCGATGATTCTCATACCCGGCCAGGGCCGCAGGCCATGAGCCGAGGCAATCTTCGCATCGTTGGCCTTGGTCCCGGCTCCAGCGCCTGGATCACGCCCGAGACAGAAGCTATGATCGCGCAGGCAACCGATCTCATCGGCTATGCGCCCTATCTCGACCGGCTGCCTGAAACGCCGGGACAGAGCCGCCACGCCAGCGATAATCGCGTTGAATTGGAGCGCGCGAGTCACGCGTTATCGCTTGCCGAGGAGGGACGCCACGTCGTGGTCGTATCCGGCGGCGATCCGGGGGTCTTTGCCATGGCCGCCGCGATCTTTGAGGCCATTGAAGCCGGCAAACCGGCGTGGCGCGAGATCGACATAGAAGTGTCACCCGGTATTACGGCCATGCAGGCGGCCGCTGCGCGCTGCGGCGCGCCTTTGGGCCATGATTTTTGCGCGATTTCATTGTCTGATAATCTGAAGCCCTGGAACCTGATCGAGCGCAGGCTCGCTGCTGCTTGCGACGGTGATTTCGTGATCGCGCTTTACAATCCCGCTTCCAAGGCGCGGCCTACGCGCATTCATGATGCCTTCAAGACCTTGCGCGCGCGCAAGAGCCAGACGACACCCGTCGTTTTCGCGCGCGCGGTTGGCCGCACCGACGAGCATATTCTGATCACGACGCTTGCCGAGGCTGACCCCGGCATTGCCGACATGAGCACGCTCATTCTTATCGGCTCGAGCGAGACGCGCGTTATCGCACGCGGCGATGCGCAGCCTTTCGTCTATACGCCACGCTCAGCGAGGCGCTCGCCATGACGATCGATAGTCGCCAGTACCTCACCTGGATCGCTGAGAACCCGCGCATGAGCGATTTTCGGCCGGCCGACCATGATGACCGGCAAACCAAGTTGCCGCGCTGCGAGAATCTTGGCGAAGGTTGCCGTCCCGCCGCTGTTCTTGGTCACAAGCACATCGATTTTCTCTTCACGCATCAGTGTTTCTTCTTGCGCAAGCTCGAAAGGGCCGCGTCCCATCATCACGCAATAGCGCGGCAAGGCTGGCGGAGGATCGATCGCATCAATCGTGCGGATCAGATAAAAATGCTGCGGCGCCGCCTCGAACGCCTTGAGCTGCAAGCGGCCAATGGTGAGAAGAACGCGCTTGGGCGCATCGCCAATGGCACAGGCGGCCTCGGCCATATCACCGGCCTCGATCCAGTGATCGCCTGCGACCGGCGTCCACTCCGGACGTGTCAGCACAATGAGCGGAATGCGAGCCCGCTCGGCAGCGAGTTCCGCATTGCGCGACATTTGCTCGGCGAAAGGATGCGTCGCATCGACGAGGACATCAATCGCTTCTGCCGCAAGATAGGCGGCAAGGCCATCAACACCGCCAAAGCCGCCGATCCTGAAGGGGATTGGCGGCAAGGCTGGCGCCTTGGTACGGCCAGCCAAGGAGAGCATTGTCTCGACGTCGCGGCGCTCTGCCAGCAAGCGCGCCAGCGCGCTCGCCTCAGAAGTGCCGCCAAGAACGAGAACCCGCATTTCCATTCTCCAATTTTTTTGTCGAGTTTAGCTTCATGACGGCGGCTCCGGCAAAATGGCTCTCGCTCATCGGCATCGGCGAAGACGGACTCGATGGTCTTTCTCCTGTCGC
>DASQCU010000307.1:0-7375 GCA_035634575.1 Beijerinckia sp. | reverse complement strand
GGTTCTCCTTCAACTAAATGCCCGAGAGACTGGTCGCGTCCCGGACCGATTGCAAAAACGCAAATGTTTAGCGGGCGAGGTCGACAACCTGTTTTGTCCGCGACAACGAGTTAGCTTAATCAGCCAAATTCGCCAACCCCTTGCGGCGCGCCATTTGTGCGACGAACACCTTCGCAAAAGGGCAGCAAATCTTGTACCAGCGACCATCTTATTGATTTTACGTGTCACTTGGCGATTGACGAGCGAGATAGCTCGTTTCGGACCCAACAAGTGTCGGACCTGCGACAAAGTAGTTGCCCGAGACCCAAATCAGAACTTCTTGATCTCGATCCCATGCTTGCGCAGTGCATAGCCGATTTGACGCGGTGTGAGTCCCATCATACGGGCCGCCTTGGCTTGCACCCAACCGGATTTCTCCATGGCATCGAGCAAACGCGCGCGCTCGGAGGTATCGCCAGTCGAATCATTAGCTTCCACAGGCTCGTTCGCTCCGGCGGCCGGAGAGGGTTCCGGTACAGGGGCTGGTGTGGCGGGACGCCCCAATTGAGGAGGATCGCGGAACGGCTCGACGGCCGCCGGCGCGCCACCGAAGGGGCCAAGGCCGCCAATGGATTTGGGCCAGGCATCGACAGAAGTCTTGCCTTTCCACAGCGTCGCCGACAGGCATTGATCCTGCCCGCAGGCAAAATCTGACGCGACAATGGAATCGCCGGCCGCGAAAGTCGCCGTCCGCTGAACGCAATTTTCGAGTTCGCGCACATTGCCCGGAAAATAGCAGGATTTCAAAACCTGCATCGCCTGTTTGCTGAAGACGAGATCGCGGCCATTTTCCTCGTTGAACTGTTCGAGGAAACGCGCCGCGAGCAAAGGTATATCGCTTGAACGTTCGCGCAAGGGCGGCAGGATCACCGGCACCACGCTGATGCGATAATAAAGGTCGGCGCGGAATTCACCATTGCGCACCGCCTCTTCGAGATTCTTATTGGTGGCCGTGATGAGGCGCACATCCGCCTTCAAGGTTTTGGTGCCGCCGACGCGCTCGAATTCGCCGCCTTGAAGAACCCGCAAGAGCTTGGCCTGGAACGAGAGCGAAATTTCGCCAATCTCGTCGAGGAACAGGGTGCCGCCATCGGCAAGCTCGAAACGGCCCTTGCGGGTTGCGACCGCGCCCGTGAAAGCGCCCTTCTCATGACCGAATAATTCGGATTCGAGAACACTTTCCGCCAGAGCGGCGCAATTCACCTTGACGAAGGCATGCGAGGCCCGCGGCGACATTTCATGCAAGGCCCGCGCGAAGAGTTCCTTGCCGGTTCCGGATTCGCCGCGCAGCAACATGGTTGCATTGGAACGCGCAACGATCGAAATTTTGTCGAGAACCGCGCGGATCGCCGGACTCTCACCGATGATGCCGGAGATGCGCGCCCTGCTCGCCGGAACAGGTTGCAGCTTGGTGATCTCCTTCTGCAGGCGATGGCTTTCTTCGATCAAACGATCACGATCACGCGCCACGACACGATGCAATTTCACGGTCTGGCCGATCAGATTTGCAATCATGACCAGGAAACGCACATCGGAATCGAAACGAAAGACGCTTTCGCCATCCCAGATGCGATCCACTGTCAAAGTTCCGACAACCCTGTCTCCGGCGCGGATCGGGACGCCCATGAAGGAGACCTTGGCGCCTTCAGAAGCAAGGGCGGCGACATCCGTCGCATCGAATAACTCGTGATCGGCGACATTATGAACGACGAGCGGGACCGCGGTTGCAACGATCTGGCCGATCGCGCGTTCGGGATAGCGATGCGCAGAGGCCAACGAGCTATCCTCGCTCCAACCAGCCCCGACCGCGACCTCCGGTCCTCCATCATCGGCAAGAAGGACGATTGTCCCATGCCGCATTTGCATGAACGATGACAGGAGGTTCAGGACATTTGCGAGGGTTGTCTCGAGCCGCGTCGGCGCGGTCAAGATCTTCGAAATTTCATAGACCCCGATCAGTGCAATTTCGCTCAATTGGATGCGATGCGATGGAACCGTTTTCCCGGCGTCCGAGGAAGCGGGGTCAGTCATTGCGCAGCCTCCAAAATCCTGGGAAAAATCCCGTGTCGTGTTTGTAACGGTAAGAGATCGGACAGGAAGAGTTTCAATTTGCAGACAACCGCCACATTTGCGTCCGAAACCGGGAATCCAACGGTGCCACGTTGATTTATCGACAGGCACTCCTGTCCAGATTCCGACGTAGCGACTTTAACCTGACCAAACGAACCTGTCGCCGCCAAATTTTGAGCACCATTATGCGGCAGGTGTGAGCATAGCGCCTTTTTGACTAGCAAACTACCTCTCCATTCCGCGCTCAAAGCAGAAATGCGATATCGCTTACGCGAGAGCGATTTAGCTCAAGTGGCACCGCCTGTTCCTGCGGAATGGCGGTATAAAAAAAGTCTTCAATTATCAATCGATGCTTTCGCCGGACATGAATTGATATTTCGAATTTTTTTGTCAATCGCGTCCTTCGCCGCACCTTCAATCAAAGAACAGAGGGCTCCCATCGGACAAATCGCTTAATCGAGAATGACAAGCCTTACTTGCGCAGCCTCTTCCACCCGAGGCTATATGTGGCTTGGCGCAGGTGAGACATAGGACATGGATGTGCAGCTGTAAATGTTCCTCGCGCGCAATTGATCGCGCGCCGCTCACCAGACCCAGAACAGCAGGATCCAGCTGCCCGCGCCGAGCGCCGCTGCCAGACTGACGCAGAGGGTTGCCGTCAATCGGCGTAACATTGCCGGCGTTTGAAGACTGGCGATCTTCCAGGCGAGAGCGACCGACCACAAAGCCGCACCGGCAATAAATCCGGCGCGAACAACCCCGATGAAATCGAGCGAAAGGCCTTCACCCCGCAGAAGACTGACGGTCGTGGCACTCAAGCCCAGGAAAACCCCGCAAGCCGCAATCGGGATAAGGCTTTGCGCCAAATGATGAAACTTGGCCGAGGACCAGGATCCGAGGCAACGGGCCGCAAGCGCCAGGCAGAGACAGACCGCTCCCCCAATCGCCAGAGCGGTTGCCAATATATAGCCAATGAGGACCGCGCCATCGAGCAAGGTCATCGTATCGTTGACGTCGGGGTAATCGGTGAGGATCCACCACGGCGGCTGCAGCCGCAAGGGCCACATGATCGCGTGATCGATCAGCCAGCCTGCCATGGCCTCCTTGACGTCGATATACCAGGGGCTCGCGCTCCAATGGAAAGCGCCGGTTGCCACCCCCATCAAGCCGAAGACAATGAGCACGGTTTCCCAGGGCTTGGGCGCGGCGCCGGCTACATGGACAATCTCATGCGCGGGCGAGCGGGCCGAAAGGCTGATCGCGCCGCGAAAATTGCTGCAACGGCCGCACATGTGACACTCGGACGCGCCTTGCATTGTCCGAATTGCGACCAAGGGCGCGCAATTGACCGGCTGGACGCCGCCCTTGCCCGGATGTCGCGAATGCGACCACGCCTCATGATCGACCCTGAAATGCAGCGGCGCGAGCTTCGATAAAAGGCCGAAGACTCCATTCACAGGGCATAGATAGCGGCACCAGACCCTTTTATTTCGGCCATAAAGATAGCCGATAACAATGGCCCCCAAGGTCGAGCCGCCCAGGATCAGCAGAACCGGCCTTGGGTATTGATAGACGCTGACCATCTGGCCGTAAATGGTGGTGCAGGCGAAGGCCACGAAGGGCCAGCCCTTCCAGGTGAGCCAGCGCGGGATCGCGAGCCCCCGGCCAAACCGGCTCGTCGCTTCGGAAAGCGCCCCCTCGGGGCAGAACAGGCCGCACCAGGCCCGGCCGACCAGGACCATGCTGAGCAAAACGAAGGGCCACCAAATGCCCCAGAAAGCGAATTGCGCGAATAAAGTGAGATCGTTCCAGATATGCGAAGCGCGTTGCGGCAAGGGCAGAACGGCAGGAACCGCGACAAGCACGAGATAAAGGCCGACAATCGCCCATTGCACGCGCTGGATCAGGCGCTGATGGGTGCGCAGCCACTCCCCGACACGGTGCAAGGCACGGCTCCGCTTGCCAAGACCCGGCGGGTCCTGATGCACGGGCGGAACCGGTAGCCTATGCTTCGCCGATCCATTGTCGGTCTCGGCCGAAACCAGAAACGCCGCCATGCCTGCCATCTCCGCATATTGCCGGAGCGGCGTTTTCTTCAGTGCACCGGAAAACGCCCTCCTTACCCAATTGTTGCTTGTCCTATGACGATACGACTACAGCCAAGTGACTCTGCCCAAGTGATTGTGGTCAAGTAAACGGCACGCAAGAAAACCGCTCTTCTATCGCGTTGCTTTCGAGCAGTTCTGATCGGGTATCTTGATGCAACGCAATGAGCAAGGCCCGGACCAATCTCTTGGGGCCTTATTTCGCCACCAGAACCGCTTTCGGCGCATCGGGGTGGAAATCGTCGAAAAAAGGATATTCGCCAGGGTCGAGCGTCCTGAAAACGAGAATCGAGGAACTATTGGGCGCGAGCACCTTTTCCTTGCGCAATTCATTGCTCTCGAATTCAGCAGGCGTCGTGCCCGTGTTCCGCAATTCGATCTTGAAGCGCTTATTGGCTGGCACTTCAAGACGCTGCGGCGAGACCTGGCCGTCATGGAACTCGATCGTAAAAACCGGCTCGTCTTCAGCGAGGGCTGAAGCGCAAATAATCGTGACACCGAAAGTGGCAATAAGCCCCATCGCAAGGCGCTTTGCGCTCAGGTCACGCATTGCACACATTAATAGCCGCCCTTTTTGCCGATTCCGGCATAAACGAACTCAAATTCGACGGTGAAAGGCTCGAACCAAGGACCAACGCCCGTTTCCTTATCGACATGGCGGCCGAAATGCGCATGCGGATCCGCGCTCGGGGGCGCAATGGTGAGCAACAGCTTATACTTGCCCGGCCCCATCATTTTGACATTGTCGCCATAATGCGGGCCGTCATTGGCCACCATGGGCATGAACGGGCCCTTTTTCGTCTGATTGTCATCGAGCTTGGTCAATTCGTAATTGACGGACAAATAGGGAATCCAGTCGCCCTGCGCGAACCCATTTTTATTATCGCGGGCGCCCTTGACGTCGGCTTCGAGATGAACATCCGAGTCCTTCGCAGGAAGCATCACGTCAGGCGGGTCCATTTCGATCGGCTGCAAATAGACCGCCCCGATTTCCATGCCCGCCTTCGTTTGGGGCTTGCCAATCGGATATTCCTTACCCAAGGCCGTACCGCCCATGAAGAGCGCACTCGCCAAGCAAATAAAACTAACGCTGAGCCGCATGTTTCCGTCTCCGTGCAACGCGCGAGGCGCCGCCTTGAATCAATTCAGCAATAAAGATACTGCCTTGCGCTCAAGGTTTCTACAAGAATATCGTGCTCTTCGGCCGCAGTGAAGCACAGGCTATTTTATAATGATTTTAATATAGCTAGATTAGAATGTTTTTAATCTGTCGACAGCCGCCTTTTCATTAATTGCAAAATACTCTGGTCCGGGTTGCTCACTCAGACCACAACGCCGCGAAGGCGCAACCGGTCGGCATCTGTGCCCGGAATGCCAAATCTCAGCCAGGACGGATGCGTATCGAACCGGCGAACCAGAATCCCCGCTTCGCCCAGGCGATTGAACAAGCCTTGCGCCTGCTCATGGCGCGCGAGGCGGAAGAGCAAAGTCCCGCCCGCCACCGAGAAACCGGCCTCGGCAAGCAATTGGTCGAGCGCCGCCACGTCAGCCGCGAGTTTCTTCCGAGTCACCATGAGCCAGCCTGCGTCGGCCAGGGCTTGCTGGCCGATAGCAATCGCAAGACTTGAGACCGCCCAGGGTCCAAGCGCTGCGCGAAGGCGTGCAGCCATTTTTTCGGGCGCAATGGCAAAGCCGAGGCGAAGGCCCGCCAGCCCATAGGTCTTGCCGAAGGAGCGCAAAATAATGACGCCCGCCTCAGGCATTGCCGGGACGAGGCTTGCCTCCGGCCCGCAAAAATCGGCAAATGCCTCATCGACGATCAAAAGGCCGCCGTGCGCGGCAAGACGAAGCCCGAGTTGACGAAGATCTTGTGCCGGTACGATCCGGCCATCGGGATTATTCGGGTTGACGACGACGGCGACATCCATGCCGGCAAGGGCGTCGAGATCATCGGCTTTTATCACCTGCGCACCCGCAGTGCTCCAGCACAGCGCATGTTCGCCATAAGTGAAGCCAAGGACGCCAACCCGCCGCGCGGGCCAAAGATAGGGCAGCCATTGCAGGAGCGCCTGCGTGCCGGGGGCTGCGACCACTTCCGCACCACGCACCGCACCATAGGCCTTCGCCGCTACGGCTTCGAGCGCTTGCTGAGCCGCTGGTTCCGGCAGCCTTGTAAACACGTCCGCCACGAGTGGCGTGAAAGGATAGGCATAAGGGCTTATGCCGGTCGAAAGATCGAGCCAAGGTTTTGGCGCCTTGGGGAACCGCTGGCTCGCGGCACCAAGATTGCCGCCATGCCCGGCAGGCGCTAATCCTGGCCCAGCTGTCTCGCGATCCTCTATGAATTCGTGCTTATGAATTTCTCTGTCTCCCTGCCTTTGGCAGTTCTGGCGCTCGCACTCGAGGCGGGGCTTGGTTATCCCCAAAGTCTGTTCAAGGCTATTGGCCATCCGGTGACCTGGATCGGCTGGCTGATCGCCTATGCCGACCGGCATTTCAACCAGGAAAACCAGACATTCGCGCAGCGCCGGTTGAAGGGAGGCATTGCGCTCTTAATCATACTGGGCGTGACCGGCGTGCTTGCGGGTTTGGTCCAATGGGGCTTGTTCCATTCGCCGCTTCCAGCGGATTTGGGCTTCCTTCTCGCCGCGCTCATTGCTTCGAGCGTTCTTGCACAACAAAGTCTCTACCTGCACGTCCGCGATGTGGCGCACGCCCTGGAACATGAGGGGCTGGAGGCGGGCCGGGCAGCGGTTGCGAAAATCGTCGGCCGCGACGTGAACGCGCTCGATGAATCGGGCGTCGTCCGCGCGGCAATCGAGAGTCTCGCCGAAAATTTTTCCGACGGAATCGTCGCCCCTGCCCTCTGGCTCGCGCTTTTCGGCCTTCCCGGCGGCTTTGTCTATAAGGCGATCAATACGGCGGATAGCATGATCGGCCATCGCACGCCGCGCCACGCCGCCTTCGGCTTCGCGGCGGCCAAGCTCGATGACCTTATCAATTGGCCCGCCGCGCGGCTCGCTGCCTTGTGGATCATCGGCGCGGCATCCTTCGTGCCGGGCGCTTCCCCTCACGCGGCATGGCGTGTGGTGCGGCGCGACGCGCATGGCCATCCCTCCCCCAATGCCGGTTGGCCGGAAGCCGCAATGGCTGGAGCGCTG
>DASQCU010000306.1:0-2393 GCA_035634575.1 Beijerinckia sp. | reverse complement strand
TGGTCCTGCGATCCGATGCACGGCAACACGATCAAGGCGGCTTCAGGCTATAAGACAAGGCCCTTCGATCGTATCATGGCTGAGATTCGCACGTTTTTCTCGGTGCATCAGGCCGAGGGCAGCTATGCTGGCGGGGTGCATCTCGAAATGACCGGTAAGGATGTCACCGAATGCACCGGCGGCGCCCGGGCCATTAGCGAGGCCGACCTGCACGATCGCTACCATACTTATTGCGATCCGCGGCTCAATGCAGAGCAAGCGATCGAAGTCGCTTTCCTCGTAGCCGAACTTCTCAAGGCTGAGCGCATCGGGCGCGGCCTGCCAAAATTCGACGCGGCGGAGTGAAACGACGCCACCCCTCTTCGAAAGTGATCCATAACCGACGGTCATAGAAAACGACTGTCGGCACTGCACTGGACTTTTCGGCTCACGCGAAAAGTCCAATCCTGAGATAAATCATGGCTTCCTTCCCAACCCTCTTCATCTCGCATGGGTCGCCCAATCTTGCCTTGCATGACAGTCCCGCGCGCGAATTCTTCAAGGGCTTTGGCGAGAAACTCGGCCGGCCGCAGGCGATCCTGATTGCAAGCTCGCAGTTTGACATGAAGCAGCCGTCATTCTGCGCCGATGAAAAGCCTGGAATGTACTATGATTTTGAGGGCTTCGAGGAAGAACTTTACAAAGTGGATTACCCTGCGCCGGGGCTCCCTCAACTGGCGACGATTGCCGCGAATCTTGTCGAACAGTCGGGCCTGCCGGCGCAGGAGATTATCGGCCGGGGCTTCGATCATGGCGTGTTCGTGCCCTTGAGCCTGCTTTATCCGGAAGCGGATATTCCCGTCGTACAGATGGCAATCCAGGCGGAGCAGGGCGCGGGTCACCATATTGTGCTTGGCCAGGCCCTTGCGCCCTTGCGGCAGCATGGCATTTTGATCATCGGATCAGGCAGCCTGACCCATAATGCCAACGAGGTCTATCAGCCCGAGAACGATTTCTCATCTCCCGCGCAGGACTTTGTCCAGGCTTTCGCGGATTGGGTGAAAGAGAAAGCGGAGGCGGGTTCGCTTGATGATATTGCCGATTACAAGGCGCTGGGGCCGCACGCGCTTGAAAATCATCCAAAGCCCGACCATTTCATGCCCTTCGCCTTTGCCTTGGGGGCGGCAGGAGAGGGCGCGAAGGGCACGCGCGTCCATACGTCGGTTCAACGCGGTGTCGTGATGATGGATTCCTATATTTTCGAGTAGAATTGGGAACCTGTTTCAAAAGCCCCAAGCCCTCATCCTGAGGAGCGCCGCAAGGCGCGTCTCGAAGGACGAGGGCGCTTCCAGTGAATGCTGGACATCATCCTTCGAGACGCCACTCCGTGGCTCCTCAGGATGAGGATGGGGCTTTTACAACAGGTTCTAACTCTTAGAGCTTTTTTTCCAATGAGAGCTTGCGCGATGGACCAAGACGCACCGGCGAACCGCCTCGTCATAGGCCTCGCCCAAGTCAATAGCACGGTTGGCGACATAGAAGGTAATCTCGTCCGGATCCGCGAGGCGCGGATGAAGGCGAAGGCCTTCGGTGCCGACCTTTTGATGTTTTCCGAACTCTTCATCTCCGGTTACCCGCCGGAGGATCTCGTCCTGAAGCCCGCTTTTCAGGATGCCTGCCGCGCGGCGTGCGAGGAAATTGCCCGCGAGACGGCCGATGATGGCCCGGCCCTCCTCGTCGGCCTTCCCTGGGCCGAGGAGGGTGAGTGCTACAATGCCTATGCGCTGCTCGCCCGTGGCCGGATCGAGGCTGTGCGCTTCAAGGTAGATTTGCCGAATTATGGCGTTTTCGACGAAAAACGCGTGTTCAAGCCCGGACCCATGCCGGGCCCGATCGTCTTCAAGGGCGTGCGGATCGGCATCCCGATTTGCGAGGATATTTGGGGGCCGGACCCTGTCGAGTGCATCTCCGAGACCGGCGGCGAAATTCTGCTTGTCCCTAACGGCTCGCCCTATTGGCGGGGCAAGACCGACGAGCGTCTTTCGATTGCGGTCTCCCGCGTCGTCGAGAGCCATCTTCCGCTCATCTATCTGAACCAGCTCGGCGGCCAGGATGAACTTGTTTTCGATGGCGCATCTTTTGCGCTGAATGCGGATTCGTCGCTTGCCTTTCAGCTTCCGGCCTTCGAGTCCATTGTCGCGAAAACCGTGTGGGAGCGGCAGAATGGCTCTTTCGTCTGCGTCGAAGGGCCGAAGGCCGAGATCGAGGAAAATGACAAGGCCGATTATAGCGCCTGCGTCCTCGGCCTGCGCGATTATGTCGAGAAGAATGGATTTCCGGGCGTTGTCATGGGGCTTTCCGGCGGTGTCGATTCGGCGCTTTGCGCGGCTATGGCGGTCGATGCTCTGGGGGCC
>DASQCU010000305.1:0-1868 GCA_035634575.1 Beijerinckia sp. | reverse complement strand
TATTGCATGACGCCCAGGCACCAGTTGACGCCGTTCTCGATCCCGCGCGGGAAATTCGTCGAGGCTGATGCGCTTTGCGGCCCAGTCGGCATCAAGAGATTCGGAAATCCGTGCGCAAGCATTCCAAGGAATGTCTCCGGGCCATCCTTCCACTTGTCGAACAATCTCTCGCCACCGATGCCGCGAATATCGATCCTGTCATATGCGCCGGTGATGGCGTCGAATCCAGTGGCGTAGACAATGATGTCGAAATCATACTCGCGCTCGGTGGTCTTCAGGCCCTTCTCCGTAATTCGCTCGATCGGCGTCTGCTTGAGATCAACGAGATGCACGTTGTCGCGATTATAGGCCTCGACATAGTTCGTCTCCAACGGCAGGCGCTGCACGCCAAAGCCGTGGTCACGCGGGATTAGTTTCTCGGCAACCTTGGGATCCCTTGCGCGCCGGCGGATGCGGTCGGCGATATACTCGGAAAGCTCGCTGTTGGCCGCCTCGTCCATGAAGATCTCGCGGAAATTGGCGAGCCATATGCCGAAGCCGGGTTCACCATAGAGCTTGTCCCATAGTTTTAGCCGCTCCTCGCGAGAGACTTCGTAGAAACCCCGCTGGTCCGGCCCGTGCAGGAAGCCGCCCGGCGTGTGCCTGCAGGCCTCAAAGATTTCGTCATATCGCGCCCTTATGTCTGCCATCTCTTCTTCCGAGATTGGGCTATTGTTAAGGGGTGCGCTCCAGTTTGGCCGACGCTGGAATACGGTCAAATCACCGACCTTGTCGGCGATTTCGGCGATGAGCTGGATTGCGGTGGCGCCGGTGCCGATCACGGCGACCTTCTTGCCCGCAATGTCCACCGGTTCGTGCGGCCAGTAATAGGTGTGGAACGAGAGGCCCTTGAAGCTATCGATGCCCTCGATCCGCGGCATGGTCGGCGCCGAAAGCAGGCCGACTGCCAAGACCAGGAAGCGGCAGGTGAGCTCCCGCCCGTCGCTGACCTTCAGACACCATAGATCGCGCGATTCGTCGAAATGCGCCGCGTCGACCCTGCATTTGAATTGCATATGCTTGCGCAGATCGAATTTGTCGGCGACGAAGTTGAGATAGCGGAGATTTTCCGGTTGGCTGGAGAAGCGCTCCTTCCAGTGCCACTCCTCAAGCAGTTCGCGCGAGAACGAATAGCCATAGGTGTAGCTCTCGGAATCGAATCGGCAACCGGGATAGCGATTCCAGTACCAGGTTCCACCGAGATCGTCGGCGGAGTCGAGCACCGTTGCGTCTTTTCCGAGATCGACCAAGCGCTTGAGCTGGTAGATCCCGGCCACGCCCGCGCCGACCACAATCACTTCGTGATGAAGCTTTACTTCCTCCGTCATTCCGCGCTCCGGAATTCCTGTTTTGCTCGGCGGCGTCACGCCTCCATTTTCTCAATTACAATCCCTTTGGCGAACATAGGCAACCCGCTGCGACCGAGTAAGCGCCCTCTGTTGGAACCGGCCCTGGCGGCGGCGAGCTGAAGGTGAGGTGGCCGTCGCCGCTTTGAGTGCCCCGATGCTACCGGGCGGGCCTTTGGTCGCGAGAGGAAATTTTTTGAATTGAGGGCACATTCAACACTTCGGCAGAAGTGCTGCGAGTTCGTTCGCGGCTGGTGTCCGAAATAGCTCAGATTTGGCTGCCGCAACGCTAGATTTCGACTTCGCGGCCAACCGCCACGACCTCGGGCGGGTGGAACTTCCGAAATGCCGAAAGTGGAATCGGGCGAGGGGGCGGGGGCAGACGAAGCGGTGATTTCGCCTGCGAGTTGCCAGTCGCATGATCGATGGCTCGTGCCGATATGGCGGCTGGTTCAAGATCGAGAGAGGTAGTTTGGCAGCTCG
>DASQCU010000304.1:0-4714 GCA_035634575.1 Beijerinckia sp. | reverse complement strand
GGCGAGCGCGAAGGCGCCCTTGAGCCGCGGCAGACTTGCCTTGACGGCTTCGACGGGGCCGAGCCCGCCGCGCATGGCGTCCGTGACGAGATGGACGATGACCTCCGAATCGGTCTCGGTCGTAAACTTATGGCCCTTGGTCTTGAGCTCGTCGCGCAATTCGCGGAAATTCTCGATAATGCCATTATGGACCACAGCGAGCTTGTCGCTCGCATGGGGATGGGCGTTATTTTCGGTTGGCCGCCCATGCGTCGCCCAGCGCGTATGGCCTATCCCGATCGAACCGAGCAGAGGCTCCTTCGCGAGGCGCTGCTCGAGATTGACGAGCTTGCCTTCGGCGCGGCGGCGCTCGAGCCGGCCCTCTTCGAGCGTCGCGATGCCAGCCGAATCATAGCCGCGATATTCAAGCCGCTTCAGAGCCTGCAAAAGGGAGCCCGCAACCGGGCCCTGCCCCAGGATACCGACAATCCCGCACATTTGATTTCTCTCGTTGGGAAATAGATTGATTAAGCCCCTCCCCATGGGAGAAGCGGCTGCGGCCAGCTGCGGGTATAGGATGCTTTATTTTTTGTTCTTTTCGCGGAATTTTTTCGCCCAGCCCGGCTTTTCGATCTGCCTTTCGCGCGCGACCGCAAGGGAATCTTCCGCGACATCTTCGGTAATCACGGAGCCTGTGCCCGTATAGGCGCCATCGCCGATCTTGACCGGCGCGACGAGAGCCGTTTGCGAGCCTATGAACACGCCTTCCCCGATCTCGGTGCGAAATTTGTCAAATCCGTTGTAATTACAGGTGATCGTGCCCGCGCCAATATTGGTTTTCGCGCCTATGCTGGCATCGCCTATATAGGAAAGATGATTGATCTTGGCGCCGCGCCCGACGGTCGCGGCCTTCACCTCGACAAAATTGCCGATATGCACGCTTTCGGCGAGATCTGCCCCCGGACGCAGCCGCGCGAAAGGCCCGATCGTGACATGTGGCCCGACCTTCGCGCCTTCGAGATGCGAAAATGCGCGCACCAATGTGCTTTCCCCAATCGTCACGCCGGGGCCGAAGAAGACATGCGGCTCAACCACCACGTCTGGGGCGAGTTTCGTATCGAAGGAAAGAGTGACACTCGCAGGATCAATCAGGGTCGCCCCTTCGAGCATGGCTTTCTCGCGCAACCGCTTTTGCAAGATGGCTTCGGCATTGGCCAACTGCACGCGATCATTAACGCCTAGTATTTCCTCTTCGGGAACGATCAGGACGCCGGCCTCAAGGCTCTTTGCGCGCGCCGCCGCCACGACATCGGTCAGGTAATATTCGCCTTGCGCATTGGCATTGCCGATCGAATCGAGAAGAGCCAAAGCATGATGGCCATCGAGCGCCATCAGGCCGCCATTGCAGAGACGATGCAGACGTTCTGCCTCGCTCGCGTCGCGATCTTCGCGAATGGCTTCGAGCTTCCCGTCTTTCATGATGAGACGGCCATAGCCCTTCGGGTCCCTGGCTTCGAAGCCAAGGACGACCACCGCGCTCGCCGCCTCCTTGAGGCTTGCGCGCAGTGCGGCGAATGTCTGCGGCCGGACGAGGGGCGTATCGGCGAAGACGATCAGGATCTCATCATAATCACGGGCGATGGCCTTGCGCGCGGCAAGCACGGCATGGGCCGTCCCGAGCCTCTCCGATTGAATCGCGATTTCAGCCTCAGGTGCGAGCTTCGACGCTTCTGCGATCACCGCATCATGGTCGGGTCCGACGACGATGACGGTGCGATCGACACCGGCCGCCGCGACGGAGTCGAGCACATGCGCGAGCATCGAACGGCCAGCGACAGGATGCAGCACCTTCGGGCGCGCGGATTTCATGCGCGAGCCAATACCGGCGGCGAGCACGATCGCGAGACAGCCGCGGGCGGGTTTATCGGCAGCACTCATGCAACGGACCTTCTGCACAACGATGGCGGCGGACACAAGCCCGAGCAACACAGATCACAAAAATATACAGATTATTTATAAAAGCGCCCAAAAGAGATCCTATCCTCGCTCATTATACGTTATAGAAACAGCCAAGCATCTTTTGAGTGGCACCGGGAAGGTGCCAGCCAGCCGGGGTCCAGCCAATAATTGTCATGATCGAGCGTCGGGACGTTTTGAAATTCGCGCTGGGTGGCATGGCTGCTGGATTGGCGGGACTGGGCGAGAGATCGGGAGCGATCCTCTCGCCTGCCTCCGCCGGCCCCGCGCAAACCTCGTCACCCGCTTTTCCCTTGGGCGCTTTTCCCTTGGGCGAAGCCACGCCCTTCGATCCGGCAATGGTCACCGACGCGGCCCGGACCTTATCGAAGCAGCCGTTCAAGGCACAATCCGCCGATATTCCGGAAGCCTTTCGAAACCTCGCCTATGACCAATATGTCGGCATCCGCAATCGGCCCGCCACCACAATCTGGGCGGCTGAGAATATAGGCTTCGCGCTTGAGCCCTTGCATCGGGGCTTTGTTTTTTTGCCTCCGATGGAAATCAATCTGGTCGCACAGGGCCAATCGCGCCGAATCGTTTACGATCAAAACCTGTTCAACTTCGGCAAGCTCACCGTGCCGCCCAATCTGGGCGATATAGGCTTTTCCGGTTTTCGCGTGCTGGCGCCACAAGATGGCAATGGTCTCGCGGAACTTGCCACCTTCCAGGGCGCGAGCTTCTTTCGCGCGGTGGCGCGCGGGCAGAATCCCGGCGCCATGGCGCGCGCCATGTCGATCAAGACCGCCGATCCGCGCGGAGAGGAATTTCCGGCGATTCGCACCGTCTGGATCGAGCGGCCGACGCTCGCGGAAAATACGCTCGTCGTTCATGCGCTGATTGATTCGGAGAGCGTCACCGGCGCCTATCGCTTCACGCTGCACCCTGGCGAAGCGACGATCATCGATACCGAATGCACGCTTTTCGCGCGGGTTGATGTCGATCATTTCGGCCTTGCCACGATGAGCGCGACGCATCTTCTTGGTCCGCTCGACCAACACCGCTTCGATGATCTGCGCCCCAACGCCGGCGAGACCGGCGGCCTTTCCATCCTGACCGGCAGGGGAGAATGGCTGTGGCGGCCCATCACCAACCGGCAGACTCTGCAGATTTCTTCCTTCGTCGATGAAAATCCGCGCGGCTTCGGCTTTCTCCAGCGCGACCGCAATTTCGAGCATTATCAAGACGATATCCAGCATTGGGAAGCGCGTCCCTCGCTCTGGATCGAGCCCATCGGCGATTGGAGCGCCGGCGCCGTTCAGCTGATCGAAATTCCTTCGGAATCCGAAGTGAATGACAATGTCATCGCTTATTGGAAGCCGCAGCAGCCTCTGCCCGCAGGCACCGAGACGCCTTTCGCTTATCGGCAGTTCTGGTGCTGGACCCCGCCGGAAAGTCCCTCGCTGGCGGTGACACGCCAGTCACGCCAAGGCCGGGGTTCGACGCCCAAGCGGCGCCGTTTTCTCGTCGAATTTTTCGGCGAAGTTCTAGCTGATCCGCAACACACGCAAGATCTCAAGCCGAACTTGAGCGCAACGCCGGGGACGATCACCTGGCTTCGTACATTTTCCTCGGCGGATAAAAAGTCCTATCGCGTTCTCTTCGAACTCGATCCCGGCAGCGAGACCACTTCCGAATTGCGCCTCGTGATCGAGGCGGCAGGCAACCCGATCAGCGAGACCTGGCTTTATCGATGGACGCCCTGAACTTCTTGCAGTCCGACAATGAACCCGCTTTGACGCCGGAAGGCACAGAAGGCGCGTTCGCGACCAACCCTTTTGCCTGCACGCCTCCGGAAGCGCCGATCGAGATGAAGGTCCAGAGCCTGTCTCGCTTCTCCCGCTCCGAAAAGCGGCGGCCTTTTGCCCGGCACTGGACCGCGCCAAGCTGGCTCGCCCGGCTCATCATCTTCGGCGGCGGTCTCGCCCTGACCGCCTATGGCGCCTATCAAATGTATCAAGTCGTCTCGGTCGGCGACGTGACGCCGCTCGAATGGGTGCTGCTCATTCTTTTCGTGGCGAATTTCTCCTGGATCGCGCTCGCATTCACGAGTGCGATCGTGGGCTTTCTCTGGCTGTTGATCTGGCCGCCCAAATCGCCGCCGATTCCAGCATCCCTTGCCGAGCGCACCGCGATCGTCATGCCGATCTATAATGAGGCGCCCGCCCGAGTCTTCGGCGCGGTGCAGGCGATCTTCGAGGATGTGCAAGCAACTGGCCTTGGCCACGCCTTCGAATGGTTTTTTCTGTCGGATACGACCGACCCTGATGTGTTCGTCGCGGAGGAGCGCGCCTTTATCGCGATGCGCGAAAGACTGGGGCCATCCGCCCCGATCTTCTACCGGCACCGGCCCAAGAATACCGCGCGCAAGGCCGGCAATATCGAGGATTTCGTCACCCGCTGGGGTGGCGCTTATGCGCATATGGTGGTGCTTGACGCCGACAGCCTGATGACCGGCCATGCCATCGTGTCGCTCGCCGCGGCGATGGAGGCCGATCCGGATGCCGGGATCATTCAGACCCTGCCTTTGATCGTCAACCGCAATACTTTGTTCGCGCGGGTCCAGCAATTCGCCGCCCGGATTTACGGGCCGGTCATCGCGGCGGGCGTTGCCGCCTGGATGGGACGCGACGGCAATTATTGGGGACATAATGCGATCATTCGCACCAGGGCCTTCGCCGACCATTGCGGTCTGCCAACCCTGAAAGGGCGTCCTCCA
>DASQCU010000303.1:0-6723 GCA_035634575.1 Beijerinckia sp. | reverse complement strand
GAGAAGTAGGCCCCCTTTTGCAACGGCCGGCGCAATCGCCGGCCATTCTGTTATTTTGACAACAGCCAACACGGAAAAGAGAGGTTGACCGGCGCGTAAAGCTCGCTCACAAAATGCGGCGACGATCTTGAGGAAAAGCCTTCCCATGGCCAAGCTCTTGCGGTTGCTCGCATTCGACTGCCAAGACCTCGCTGTTCTCTCCGCAAATTTTCAGGATGGATTGGTGCGGATTGGCGAGATGACCTATTTGCCCCGCGCGCAGCGATTTGTCCTCATCGCGGCGCGGTTCGACTGGGTGAGATCGCTTGAAGGAGCAAGGGAGCGCTGCCGCGCCGGTCTCCATTTCGACCATGTGACCAAGGTTTCCCGCATGGGCTTCGAACAGCATGAGCGGGACGCGGTTTTGAACATTCTGAGCCTCAGCTTTGTCGAAACGGAACCACCCGCCGGAACGGTGGAAATTACATTCTCCGGCGGCGCCGCGCTGCGGCTCGAAGTTGAATGTCTCGAAGCGCAGGCGCACGATATTGGGCCGCGCTGGAAGGCCACGACGCAACCCGGCCACCCGATTCTGAACGGGGATATCTCAGCGTAGCCGTCTCGGGGAGAAGAGCAACAGATTCATTCCGGCTCCCTTTCACTCACGAGGCCGCCGCTGAAAACGCGGCTGGCAAGAACGTCGGCCTCGTCGATCGTCACCAGATCCTCGATTGAGACAGGCATATCGCTGGCAAAATGCCGGTTTGCATGGCGCAGCCGCATGCGGTCGATCGCATTGCGGATCGAGCGGGCATTGGCGAAATGCGGCTGTTCGCGCCGCATCTTGATGTAGTTCTGGAAGGCTGCCGCTCCTTCCGGGCTGAAGTGATAGTTCTGCGCCGTCAGCATTGTTTCGCCGATCGCCATCAGCTCACCGTCGCTGTAATCGGGAAAGTCGATATGATGCGCAATGCGGGAGCGAAAGCCCGGATTGGACCTGAAGAAACGATCCATCCGCTCGGCATAGCCTGCCAGAATGACGACGAGATCCTCGCGCTGATTTTCCATGACCTGAAGCAGGATTTCGATCGCCTCCTGGCCGTAGTCGCGTTCATTCTCCTGGCGATAGAGGTAATAGGCCTCGTCGATGAACAGGACACCACCCATCGCCTTCTTCAAGATCTCTTTCGTCTTCGGCGCGGTATGGCCAATATATTGGCCGACGAGATCGTCTCGCGTGACCGATACGAGATGACCTTTGCGCACAAACCCGAGCTTGTGCAGGATTTCCGCCATTCTGAGCGCGACCGTCGTCTTGCCGGTACCCGGATTGCCGGTAAAACTCATATGCAAGGTTGGCGTCTCAGAGCTTAGCCCAAGACGCCGCCGGACACGATCGACAAGAAGGAGCGCCGCAATCTGCCTGATACGCGCCTTGACCGGGGCGAGCCCGACAAGCTCGCGATCGAGCTGGTCGAGCACTTCCGCGACATGGGTTTCAGATAATTCGCGCCGCAGATCTATCGCTTCAGGCGGAGCGGCGATGGCCGTCTCCGCCGCGTCTTCGTGCGAGATGTTGCCCGAGCCTTCGCAGGCTTCCATGGTTCGCACTCCTCAAGCCTGATAGCGCTGCCCTTCAGGGCGATCGGCCGCATAGGACTGGACAGCGTAGCGGAAGGTGCGCCCATCGCCTTCCTGGCGAAGCAGCCGGAACCCCGGTTCCTCTTTCGGCCGGCTGACCAGGAAGGAAATCCGCACGCTCTCCCAGCCATGCGAGGAATCGAAGCCGGAGACGCGGATATAGCAGCGCTCGCCATAGGCCTTGCGGCAGGCATTGAGCTCCAGCATCACAGCGCCCGCATCCTTGATGTCGAACATCGGCAATCCCCACATGTCCCAGAAGGTATTGCGCGGATGCGGATCGTCGGTGAATTCAATATTCACGGCCCAACCCTTGTCGATGCAATATTGCACCTGCGAGCGGATCTGATCGTCGGTGAGATCGGGCAGAAAAGAGAAGCAGCCTTGTGTGATGCGCATTGTGGTCTCCCTATTCCGCCGCTGTCGCCGTCGGAACGAAGTCGGGCGTATCGGTCGAAGCATAGTTGAAGGTCACGTCCTTCCAGGTGTCGAGCGCCTGTTTCAAGGGCGTGCAATTCCTGGCGGCCTCTTCGAGAATCCGTTGGCCTTCGGCCAAGGTGTCGCGGCCGCAATTGCGCGCGAAAATCATCGCCTCCAAGGCGACGCGATTGGCCGTCGCGCCTGCGGCAATGCCCATCGGATGACCAATCGTGCCGCCGCCAAATTGCAGCACCACATCCTCGCCGAGAAAGTCGAGAAGCTGGTGCATCTGCCCGGCATGAATGCCGCCGGAAGCGACCGGCATGAGCTTGTTCAGCGAAGCCCAATGTTGATCGAAGAACAAGCCATGTTCGAGCTGTTGCGGGTTCAAGTCCTCGCGGCAAATGTCGTAATAGCCGCGCGTGGTGTTTGGATCGCCCTCTAACTTGCCGACCACGGTTCCGGCATGGATGTGATCGACACCCGCAAGCCGCATCCATTTGGCGATCACGCGGAAGGACACGCCATGCGTCTTCTGCCGCGTGTAAGTCGAGTGACCGGCGCGATGAAGATGCAAAATCATGTCGTTCCGGCGCGCCCATTTCGCCATGGACTGGATCGCCGTATAGCCGATCACGAGGTCGATCATGACGATGACCGAGCCGAGCTCTTTGGCAAATTCGGCCCGCTCATACATGTCTTCCATAGTGGCCGCTGTCACATTGAGATAGGTGCCCTTGACCTCGCCTGTCGCGGCTTCGGCGCGCTTCACCGCCTCCATGCAATGGAGGAAACGGTCGCGCCAGTGCATGAAGGGCTGCGAATTGATGTTCTCGTCGTCCTTCGTAAAGTCGAGACCGCCTTTCAAGGCTTCATAGACCACGCGGCCATAATTGCGCCCTGACAATCCGAGCTTCGGCTTCACTGTCGCGCCAAGCAAGGGCCTGCCGAATTTGTCGAGACGTTCGCGTTCGACGACAATGCCGGTCGCCGGCCCCTGGAAGGTTTTCACATAGGCGACGGGCAGGCGCATATCCTCGAGGCGCAGCGCCTTCAGGGGCTTGAAGCCGAACACATTGCCGATGATCGAAGCCGATAGATTGGCAATCGAGCCCGGCTCGAAAAGATCGAGATCATAGGCAATGAAGGCAAAATAGGAGCCGGGCGCATTCGGCACCGGATCGACGCGATAGCATTTCGCCCGATATTTCTCGCAAGCTGTCAGGCGGTCGGTCCAGACAACCGTCCAGGTCGCTGTAGAGGATTCGCCTGCAACCGCCGCCGAGGCCTCGATCGGATCGACACCATCCTGCGGCGTGACGCGGAAACAGGCGATGATGTCGGTGTCCTTCGGCTCATAATCGGGCTGCCAATAGCCCATGTTGCGATATTCCATCACACCGGCTGAATAACGGCTGCGCGGTGCCTTCAGGCTTTTTTCGATGACGTTCATGAATTCTCTCCCTATTCAGCCGCGGTGCGTTGCAATTCCAGATGATGATCCAGGCTCCCCGCCGCATAGCGCTTGGCCATGGCCGGCATTGGGAGGACCTTGATTTTCGAGGCATTCCCCGCCGTGCCGAATTGCTCGAAACGTTCCCGGCAAAGATCGCGCAGACGATCCATCGCGGGCTTCAGGAATTTGCGCGGATCGAATTCGCCGGGACTGGTTTGCGCGACGCGGCGAAACTCGGAGGTCATCGCGAGGCGGCAATCCGTATCTATATTGACCTTGCGCACGCCATGCCTGATGCCGCGTATGATTTCCTCGACCGGCACACCATAGGTCTGACGCATCTTCCCGCCATGCGCATTGAAGACATCCTGCAACTCCTGCGGCACAGAGGAGGACCCGTGCATCACAAGATGGATGTTCGGCAATTTCGCGTGGATCGCCTCGACGACCTGCATCGACAGGATTTCACCATCGGGCTTGCGGGTGAATTTATAGGCTCCATGCGATGTGCCCATCGCGATGGCCAGGGCATCGACCCGCGTCCGCGTCACGAAATCGACCGCCTGATCGGGGTCGGTCAGGAGCTGGCGGCGGCTGAGCTTGCCTTGTGCGCCATGCCCATCCTCCTGCTCGCCGCCGCCATGTTCGAGCGAGCCCAGAACGCCAAGCTCGCCTTCAACCGAAGCGCCGACCGCATGGGCCGCCTCGACAACTTTGCGGGTGATATTGACGTTATATGCGTAAGATGAAGGCGTCTTCGCATCTTCTTCAAGCGAACCATCCATCATCACCGATGTGAAGCCGTGCTGGATCGCAGTGAGGCAGGTTGCTTCATTATTGCCATGGTCCTGATGCAGACAGATCGGAATCTGCGGATACATCTCGCAGAGCGCCTCGATCATCCTGGCAAGCATGATGTCGCCGGCATAAGCGCGCGCCCCGCGGCTTGCCTGAATGATCACTGGAGCGTCAACGGCTGCGGCGGCATCGAGGATCGCGAGCCCTTGCTCCATATCGTTGATGTTGAAGGCCGGGACGCCATAATCGTGCTCGGCGGCATGATCGAGAAGCTGACGCAGTGTGATGCGGGCCATGCGATGTTTCTCCGTCACTAATTGTGGATAGGGGCTTTGATGCCGGGCAATTCCCCATCGAGGCTGGCGCGAACTTCAGACAGGATCGCCTCGACCGTAATGCCGAACTTCTTGAAGAGATCGGAGGCGGGAGCGCTGGCCCCGAAGGAATTCATCCCGATGAAACTGTCATCTGGCCGCAGCACGAGATCCCAGCCCTGCCGCAAGCCAGCCTCGATCGCAATACGCGGCGCTTCGCCGAGAACGCTCTTGCGATAGGCGGCGGGTTGCGCCGCAAAGAGCTCGAAGCAAGGCATGGAAACGACAGCGGCCTTGATGCCCTCCTCGTGAAGCTTTGAGGCCGCTTCGACAGCAAGCGAGACTTCGGACCCCGTTGCAAAAAACGTCACGTCCCGCGAGCCCCGGGTTTCCTTCAGGACATAGCCGCCCTTTTGCGAAAGGTTCTCGTCACGATGTTCGCCGCGCAGCGTCGGAAGATTTTGACGCGACAGACAGAGCGCGGAAGGTCCTGTCCTTGTGCCGAGCGCAACCTCCCAGGCTTCCGCCGTTTCAATCGCATCCGCTGGCCGGAAGACAAGAAGATTGGGAATCGCGCGCAAGGCCGCGAGATGCTCGACGGGCTGATGCGTCGGTCCATCTTCGCCGAGCCCAATCGAGTCATGCGTCAATACATGAATGACTCTTTGGCGCATCAGCGCGGCAAGGCGTATGGCCGGGCGGCAGTAATCTGAAAAAGTGAGAAAGGTGCCGCCGAACGGGATGAACCCGCCATGCAGGGCAATGCCATTCATGGCCGCTGCCATGCCATGTTCGCGAATGCCATAATGGATGTAATTGCCGGCAAAATCATGCGGCTTGATCGGCTCCGCGCCCGCCGCCTTGGTATTGTTCGAGCCGGTCAAATCGGCCGATCCGCCAATCAGATTGCTTTGCACCTTGGCAAGTTCATCGAGCACCTTTTGCGAGGAAACGCGGGTTGCCTGCGCGGCCTTCGCTTCGCTCGCCTTGCGCTTGAAGGAGGCGATAGTCTCGAACACCGCAGGATCGATGCGTCCGGAAAGATCCGCATCGAAATTTTGTTGAAGGCTCGGGTCCAGGCTCTCAAGGCGTGCCTGCCAAAGATCATGTTGGCGCGCAGCCCTCTTCGCGCATTCCCGCCAGGCGGAAACAATCGGTGCTGGAATATCAAAAGGCTCATGCGCCCAGCCGAAGCCTTCGCGAGCGGCGGCGACTTCCTTGGCCCCAAGCGGCGCGCCATGCACCCCATGAGTTCCAGCCTTGGTCGGCGCGCCAAAGCCAATGGTAGTCTTGCAGGCAATCAGCGCAGGGCGATCCGACTCTTGCGCGGCCTCGATCGCTTGCGCGATTTGCTCCGCATCATGCCCGTCGATACGGAAAGCCTTCCATCCCGCCGCCGTGAACCGCGCCAATTGATCGGTCGAATCGGCAAGCGAAACCTTGCCGTCGATCGTGATCCCATTGTCGTCCCAGAACAGGATCAGCCTGGACAGCCCGAGATGCCCGGCCAGCGCAATGGCTTCGTGGCTGATACCTTCCATGAGACAGCCATCGCCTGCAAACACGTAAGTACGATGATCGACGATCTCCGACCCATAACGCGCGGCCAACATACGCTCGGCCAGCGCCATGCCGACGGCTGTCGCAAGGCCTTGACCAAGCGGGCCGGTGGTCGTCTCGACGCCCGGCGTATGACCATATTCGGGATGGCCCGGCGTCTTCGAATCGAGCTGACGAAACCGCTCCAGCTCCTCGCGCGTCATGCCCGGATAACCCAGAAGATGCAGCAGCGCATAAAGCAGCATCGAACCATGCCCGGCGGAGAGCACGAAACGGTCGCGGTCGGCCCAGGCAGGATCGGCGGGATCGAATTTCAAAAAGCGCGTGAAGAGAACGGTCGCGACATCGGCCATGCCCATTGGCATTCCGGGGTGTCCGGAATTGGCTTTTTCCACCGCATCCATGGCAAGGACACGCAGGGAATTGGCCATCTCCGCATGGGTGACGTGATGCGCGGCATTGTCCGAAACGTCATTCGAAACTTGCACGAGAATATTCGGGGCGACAATATTCATGAATGAAGCTCCAATCAGCTTGCCCGCCTGCGCCGTTCGG
>DASQCU010000302.1:0-5003 GCA_035634575.1 Beijerinckia sp. | reverse complement strand
CGCTGAAGAGATACGCCATCTCGTGGGCCGTATAGAGGGGGTTGACATTGACGAGAATGCACCCTGCCTTGAAGACGCCGAAAGCAATGATCGGATAGGCAAGTCCGTTGGGGATCTGGATCGCCACCCGGTCGCCCTGCGCGAGGCGAAGATCTTCGCGCAGAAAGGCGGCGAAAGCATCCGAGAGAAAATCGACCTGCGCAAAGCTGAGGCTGCCCGCCATCCCGTTGGGGAGAATTGTCGTGAAGGCTTTCGCCCGTCCACGCTTGCGCGCGAGATCGCGTGCCATGTCGCCGAGCAGGCGAAAGGGCGCTTTCTCGACTTTGGACGGAACGCCCGGAGCATAGAA
This sequence comes from Beijerinckia sp., assembly GCA_035634575.1. Taxonomy (GTDB): domain Bacteria; phylum Pseudomonadota; class Alphaproteobacteria; order Rhizobiales; family Beijerinckiaceae; genus Beijerinckia. The sequence goes on along the minus strand of DASQCU010000302.1, from coordinate 4,654 downwards.
GGAAATCCAGGGCCGGTCCTGGCAGGCTTGTGGCGTGATCCCGGCTGCTTCGCTCATGGCGCTCCCTTTAGGCATGTTATATCCTGAAGTTGATAGCATTCAGGATTCGTTTAGAACGGTAGTTTATATCTGGATTTCGAAAGAATTCAGGCGCTTTTTCAAGAAATCTCTTGCTGTACCCAGAATCCTTGGGATTCAGGTTCCTTTCCGGTAAATCGCTTATGAGAGGGCGATTTACCGGAGTTGCACCGCCTGTTCCTGCGGAACGGCGGTATACGAGACAACTTATACCACAGGTCATAAAGAATGACCTGTGGTGCCACTCTCGAATTTTCGTTAACCCTTTGAAAAAACGAAAATTCGAGAAAGGAACCAAGGATCGCCTTTTGCGGTCCTTGGTATTACAAGATGGGACTGCTTGTCCGGGCAAGACATTGATTTTGGACGCTTGCGCGTCCATTTTGCATAAGTATAGTGCAGCCATCAGGTTTTTCCGCAGGCGATGAGGAGCATATTTCGGTTGGCCGGGCAGAAGAAAATCAACTGGATCCACGTTTCGACCCTTGTCGCGGTCGCCATCCTTGTTGGCACCGAAGTGGTCGGCGCTTCCTGGGCGGCGGGCTGGGCGCTGGGCGGTCTGTTGCAACTTGATGCAATGATCAGCCGCGCTATTGAAATCGGCTTTGCCCTTTGCGGCTTCGTGCTGCTCTATTATTTCATGCGCACCGCGATAAGACATGAGCCGATCCGCGACTGAACCTCGCCGCCAATTGGCTCCGTTGTGCGATGCCCCGGCCGAAGCCCGCCCGAGCATAGGGATCAAGAATGAATAAAACCTTCGACCGCAGAGCCTTTTTGAAAGCGGCGGCGGCTTTGGGGTTGGTCACAATCGAGGGCGCGCAGGCGGAAAGTCTCGCGATGAAACTCGGGCCGGCCCGGGCGTTTTCCTTCGACAGCCTCAGAGACACCGCGCGGCGGATGGCGGCCAAGCCCTATGCCGGCCCCTCCCAGCCGGCGCCCGACATTGTCGGCAAGATCGACTACGAGGCCTGGGGCAAGATCAAGTTCAACATGGATCATGCCCTCTTTGCCGATGCACCGGGCCGATTTCCGGTGAGTTTTTTTCATCTCGGCATGTTCTTCCGCAAGGCCGTCGAGATGAATGTCGTCACCGAGGGCAAGGCGCGCGAGATCATTTACGATCCAGGCTATTTCGAAATGCCGGCGGATTCCATCGCGAGACAACTCCCCGAGGGTGCGGGATTTGCCGGGTTTCGTGTGCAAGAGGCGCGGGATGGCTCGCTCGATTGGCGCAAGAACGATTGGGTTGCTTTTCTCGGCGCCGCCTATTTCCGTGCGATTGGCGAATTGCACCAATATGGTTTGTCGGCCCGCGCCATAGCACTCGATGTCGCGGTGGCGGGCAAACCGGAGTAATTCCCCGATTTCACCAAAATCTACATAGAGCAGGCAGAGGCACAAGACGGGCTGACGATTTATGCGCTGATGGAGGGCCCCTCCATCGTGGGCGCCTGCAAGTTCGCGATGACGCGAGGCAAGGGCGTCATCATGGACATAGATCAGGCCTTTTATCTGCGCGCCAACGTGACCCGATTCGGGCTGACCCCTTTGACATCCATGTATTGGTTTTCCGAAACCAGGAAGGAGACCGGCATAGACTGGCGGCCGGAGGTCCATGATTCGGACGGCCTCGCGCTATGGACCGGGACGGGCGAGCGAATCTGGCGGCCGCTGAATAATCCGGCGCGGACGATGGCCTCTGCTTTCGGTGATGACAATCCGCGCGGCTTCGGGCTGTTGCAGCGCGACCGCGTGTTCGATCATTATCAGGATGGGGTTTTGTATGATCGCCGCCCGAGCCTTTGGGTCGAGCCGAAGGGCCAATGGGGCAAGGGTGCGATCGCACTCGTCGAGATCCCGACCGATGACGAGATCCACGATAACATCGTCGCTATGTGGGTGCCGGAGAAGCCAGCCATAGCTGGGATGGAAGTGGGCCTTTCCTACCGTCTCCATTGGCTGGCCGATGAGCCCTTCCCGACGGACCTCGCGCGCTGTGTCGCGACAAGACTTGGCAATGGTGGCCAGCCCGGTCAGCCGCGACCCAAAGGCGTGCGCAAATTCATGGTCGAGTTCAAAGGCCCGCCGCTTGAAAATCTGCCCTATGGCGTGAAGCCCGAGCCGGTGCTTTGGGCCTCGCGCGGCAAATTTTCCTATATTTTCACGGAAGCCGTCCCCGATGATGTGCCGGGCCATTGGCGCGCCCAATTCGACTATACTGTCGAGGGAGGCAATGATCCTGTCGAGATGCGGTTATTCTTGCGCGCTGGCGACAAGATCTTGAGCGAGACCTGGCTTTATCAATATCATCCGTTCTGACGAGAGGAACACTGCCGGTCAAGCCTGACGCGCCCCCGATCTGGTCGAGATCGAGGTCAGCCGCCGTATGCGGGAACGGTTTATACTATTTCGCGACCGCCAGATTCTGAACCGTGCTTTGGGGCGCGGCCGCATAGCGAAGACCGGGATCGCCCGGGAAATTATAGGCACCTATATGGGTGAGCTTGCCTTCGGTATCGAGCCAGATCTTGCCGCCTATATCACGCCATTTCTGGCAGAAGCCGAAATCCTCGCTGATATAGGCATTGGTCTCCTTGTCGATCATACATTCGAATAGCGCGTAATTGTCGTCCGCCTTCGCATTGGAATAGGCGTGGACATTTTTGTAGCGGCTTTCGGGATAGGCTTCGATCATCTTCAAGATCGCCTGGCGCTTCAACAGCATGAAGCCCCCGCCGCAATAAATGCCGGTGGCGAAACGGCCTTCGCGTTCGAGGTTCTTGCCGGTTTCGAGCGCGCCGACATAAAGGAGCGGCGCGGTCTGGAAGGTTTCTTCGCGCATCGCTGCCCGTTTGATCGCCGCATTGCTCCAGTCGATCACCTTCAAGGGATAGATCCCGGCTACGAAATCCTGATCGAAGCGAAGCATGTGATAGACCTGCTCGGCCTCGAAACTAATGTCTGCGTCAACGAACAGAAGATGCGTAGCTTGCGGCGTGTTCAGAAATTGGGTGACGAGGGTGTTGCGGCTGCGGGTGATCAGCGAATCATGACCGAGCAACGCAAGCGCTGCGTCGAAACCGGCCTGGGCCGAAAACTGAATGAGTGCCAAGACCGATTGCATATAATGTTGTGAAATGAGGCCGCCGAAACAAGGCGTTGCGAGAAAGATCATCGGGCGTTGTGCGTCAGTCATGGCCATCCTACATGGGCGATGCGTGAGGAAGCCAATCCCTGATGCATCGGTCGATTGAGCCCAAACTCTAGCGGGTGAAACTTGCGCGAACCTATTGAGGCAGGGCGCGCTCGATGAGCCTCGCTTCGACAAAAGCGAGATCGCAGGCGCCCCAAGTGGTATGGGGTGCGCCTTTCATACGCGTCGCCGCATAGGCCTCGGCAAGCGCAGGGTCGGCGTCCTCAAGCGCCGCCAGCGCGCCGAGCCGGGCCAGATTTTCCGCGATGGTGCGGGCATGGCGTGCGGCATCATGGCTCTTGAGAAGCGTTTCGATGTTTTGCGCAGTCAGCTTGCCAAGGGCACCGGCTCTTATTGCAAGGCTTTCGATCACGGCTGCCGCCGCGTCCGGGCTTCGTCGTGCCGCGCGCAAAATATCGAGCGCCATGACATTTCCGGAACCCTCCCAGATCGCATTCAGCGGCGCTTCCCGGTAGAGCCTCGCCATGGGCAGATCCTCGACATAGCCATTGCCGCCAAGGCATTCGAGCGTTTCATAGATGAAGGAGGGCGCCGATTTGGTGACGAGATATTTGATCGCCGGTGTCATCAGCCGCGCATAGGCCGCCTCGAAGGACTCATCCGCGCGATCATAGGCCTGGGCAAGGCGGAACACGAGTGCGGTATTGGCTTCGCTCTCGAGAGCCAAATCGGCGAGCACCGCGCGCATCGCGGGTTGCTCGATGAGGCACCGCTGGAACACGGAACGATGACGCGCGTGATGCAGCGCTTGCGCCAGCCCCATGCGCATCTGACCGGCAGCGGCAACGGCGCAATCGAGCCGCGTCAATTGCACCATTTCGATGATGGTGCGAATGCCCTCTCCCTCGGCGCCAACGCGCCAGGCGAAAGCATTCTCGAATTCGACTTCGCTTGAGGCATTCGAGCGATTGCCGAGCTTCTCCTTCAAGCGCCGGAAGCGCAGCGCGTTCACGCTTTTGTCGGGACGAAACCTCGGCATCAGAAAGCAAGTCAGTCCAGCTGGAGCTTGCGCCAGAACGAGAAAAGCGTCCGACATAGGCGCGGATAAAAACCATTTATGCCCGCTCAATTCATAATGGCCGCCTTGCGCAAAAGCCCGGCTTATGTTGGTGCGCACATCGCTTCCGCCCTGGCGCTCGGTCATCCCCATCCCAAGCGTGACGGCCTTTTTCGTGAACCAGGGCTTGAAGGCGGGATCGTAATCGCGGCAAAGAATATGCGGGAGAAAACATTCGCGCAGCTCTGGCGCCGCCGCAAGTGCTGCCACGCAGGCATTGGTCATGGTGGCCGGGCATATATGTCCCGCTTCGATGCCGCTCGCCATATAGAGCCGGGCGGCGCGCGCGGTAATCCTCGTGT
>DASQCU010000301.1:0-2050 GCA_035634575.1 Beijerinckia sp. | reverse complement strand
ACAGCGACGCCTTCCCGTTGCGCCTTCTTGCGCGCGAGCTTGCGGGCACGGCGGACAGCCTCAGCCTTTTCGCGTGCTCTTTTCTCGGAGGGCTTCTCGTAATAATTGCGCAGCTTCATCTCGCGGAAAATACCTTCGCGCTGCATCTTCTTCTTGAGCGCTTTCAGAGCCTGATCGACATTATTGTCGCGAACGAGAACTTGCACGCATGGTTCCTTAATTTAGCGTCACGTCGTCGCGTCGCGCGACAAACCTGACTGAATGGAAAAAATCAGCAGCCGGGCGCTTGGAGTCGTCCCTTGGCAGAGGGTCGCGGATAGCAGAATCAGCGATTTCTGTCCAGAGCTGCGGCATAAAAATGCACGCCACCCCTTCGGGGTTCCAGCATCGGGCCACTTGAAGTCAATTTTTAATGCGGGTCACATGACCCATCTTGCGGCCGGGACGGGCTTCCGTCTTGCCATAGAGATGAAGACTTGTGCCAGGCTCAGCCAGGATCTGCGGCCAATCCAAAACCGCCTCGCCGATCAAATTGCGCATTTCGATAGAAGAGCCATGCCGGGCTGTCGCGCCGAGGGGCCAGCCGGCAATTGCCCTGATATGCTGCTCGAATTGTGAAGTCACAGCGCCGTCGAGGGTCCAATGACCGGAATTATGGACACGCGGCGCGATTTCATTGACACGAAGGCTTGTGCGAAGCTCGTCCCCGCTCATCGCCTCCTCGACGACGAACATCTCGACGGCGATCACGCCGACATAATCGAGCGCATCGGCGATTTGTTTCGTCAAAGCCACGGCCTCCCTGGCCGTTGCCTCGGGAATTTGAGCGGGAACACGGGTCGAAGCCAGGACATGATGCTCGTGGACATTCTCGCAGACGTCGAAGGCCGCGAATTCGCCTTGCACCCCGCGCGCTGCGATGACCGAAATCTCCCTCGTGAAAGGCACGATGCCCTCAAGGATCGAGGCTGCTCCGCCAAGCGAACGAAAGGTCACCGCAAGGTCGGAGCCTTCGCGGACCATGGTCTGACCCTTCCCGTCATAGCCGAAACGCCGCGTCTTCAGGATTGACGGGCGGCCGAATTGCGCAACCGCGCGGGCAAGCGCCCCGGCATCGTCAACACGAAGATAAGGAGCCGTGGCAATCCCGATCGAGCCCAAAAATTCCTTCTCGACGAGGCGGTCCTGGGTCGCAGCCAGGGCGGCAGCACCGGGACGCACGAGGCTATATTCGGAGAGCACCGCCGCCGCGCGCGCAGGCACATTCTCGAATTCGTAAGTCACGAGATCGACTTTGACGGCAAATTGCGCCAAAGCCTCCTCGTCCTCATAGGAGGCAATGGTGCGCGCGGCGCAAACGTCAAAAGCCGGGCTGAAAGGATCGGGCGAATATATATGCGACTTAAGTCCGAAGCGGGCAGCGGCCAGCGCAAGCATCCGTCCGAGCTGACCGCCGCCCAAAATGCCGATTGTCGCGCCGGGAGCAAGCTTGAAGGACATCCCCGTTCAGGCCTCGTTCGTTGGATGTTCAGGAATGGCAGCAGTCTGCGCGGCGCGCCAGGCTGCGAGCCGTTTTGCCAGCGCCGGGTCCGCCAAAGCGAGGATCGCTGCGCCAAGGAGCGCCGCATTGATCGCGCCAGCCTTGCCGATCGCCAGCGTGCCAACCGGCACGCCGCCCGGCATCTGCACGATGGAGAGAAGCGAATCATAGCCCGACAGTGCTTTGGATTCGATCGGAACCCCGAGAACCGGGAGCAGGGAGAAAGCCGCCGTCATGCCCGGCAGATGCGCCGCGCCGCCTGCCCCGGCGATGATGAGCTTGAAGCCCGCCGCCTCGGCCCCCTTGGCGAAGGCAATCAGCCGGTCGGGCGTGCGATGCGCCGACACGATCCTGGCCTCGAACCCGATTTCGAGCCGATCCAATATGTCTCCGGCATGCCGCATCGTCTCCCAATCCGACTGGCTGCCCATGATGATGGCGACAGGCTTTTTTGTTTCGGTCAAATGGCGATCTTACAGACTTGAACTTTGCGAAGGTGATCCCCGCGAA
>DASQCU010000300.1:0-4843 GCA_035634575.1 Beijerinckia sp. | reverse complement strand
TTCCGAGGGCTCTGGCTCAAGATGCGGCGCAAAATGCGTTGAGGGGCCTGTTTCGGGCTCCAGAGGGTGATCGGCGACCGAGGGATAATGGCTTTCGCCAACCTGCTCGTCCGGTCCTGCACCCAAAACAGTCTCCGGCCTTCTGCTTGGCGGGGTAAGGAACTCCTGCTCGTGCGCTTCCTGATCCCCCGGTTCGTGCGCGGGAGGTTCTTCGATCTCCCGTTCCTGAGGTATCCGGGCAAAATGCTCCCAAGCGCGGGGCTTATCGAGGCCGCCCACATGAACTGCTTCGTCCATGGCGGATTTCTGCCCGATTTCTCCTGTTTCTTCATGATGCAAAGGGCGGGGCATTCCCTCGCTGGCAGCGAAGGCCGGAGCGGGCCCGACGGCATGTTCGGGCTCGGGCTCATGAAACCGCGGCGCGGAGCGCGACAGGCTTATTCCCGGTCGCACGCGCAATTCGCTCGGCAAGTCATTGGTGAGCGGAAGAGACTGTTCCTCGGCCTCGAGAACAGCATGTAATTTGCCGAGGCTGCGTAAAATCAGCGCCAGCGCCATCGTCACAATTCCGCAAGAAAAGACGATGGAACCCGCAATCACGCCTGTCCAACCGCGCTCTACCTCCACAATGCCATAGCCTTGATAGGCGGCCAGCGCACCGGCAATGGAGAGCAAAAACCCAACACCAAGGACCAGGTAACTCATTTTCTCTATCCACGTGTTGAATTCTAATAAATCTTTACACGCATTCCACCCAATGGGGCAAAGCCAAGCAGGAAGGCGCGCGTCCAGTTCCCTCTTCTTGCTCAGGTTGCTGTGTTTTCAGATCATTTTAATCCCGAATTCGGGGTAAATTTTCTTAAAATCATGCTTAGCTGCAAGATTCTCTCGCCCAAAATCAATGGCAAAAACGTCATCTGACGCCGAATCCGCCATGGCGGTTGCTGCGCCTTGCAGAGGCGTTTAGTTATGTGCCATGCAGCAAGGCAGAGCCTTGGCATTTGCCGGCTGCGTTTCGCTGTTCAGGAGCTTTCCCATGTCCTTTACCCTGCCCGACCTCCCTTATGCCTACGAGTCGCTCGCGCCCTATCTCTCGAAGGAAACGCTCGAGTATCATCACGACAAGCATCACGCGACCTATGTGACGAACGCAAATAATCTTCTTAAGGACAGCGGCCTCGAAGGCAAGTCCCTCGAAGAGATCATCAAGGATTCCTACGGGAAGAATGTCCCCCTCTTCAACAATGCCGCGCAGCATTACAACCACACCGAATATTGGAAGTCGATAAAGCCGAATGGCGGCGGCGCGATCCCCGGCGCCTTGGAAAAGGCCCTGATCGACAGTTTCGGTTCGGTCGATAAGGCCAAGGAAGAGCTCGTCGCCGCCGGCACGACGCAATTCGGTTCTGGCTGGGCCTGGCTCTCGGTCAAGGACGGCAAAATCAGCGTCTCCAAAACCGGCAATGCCGACAACCCGCTTACGCAAGGGGCGACACCGATCCTGACCGTCGATGTTTGGGAACATACCTATTACATCGACTATCGCAATCGCCGTCCCGACTATCTGAAGGCTTTCGTCGAGAGCCTTGTGAACTGGGAATATGTTGCTGAACAATATGCCAAGGCGATTGCCTGATTCCAACGGCTGATCCGCTTTGCCGCGTGCGTGTAATACCAACGGTCACAAGGATGACCGTTGGTGCCACTCTCGAATTTCCGCCAACGCTAATGAAAAAGCGGAAATTCGAGAAAGGAACCAAGGGTCGCCTTTTGCGGCCCTTGGTACAAAAAGCTACGCGGCCTATTTCGCCATATCCTTGAGCTGAGCCAATCGCGCACTGCGCCGCTTCAGCATAGTTGTGAATTTTTCAGAAAGAAGAAATTCAAGTTCGGTTTCGCGCGTTCCTGTCACCGGATCGACACGCGCCAGCTCTGCATCACAATGCCCGGGGTGACACATGACGAGATGACGCCTGCCCGGCGCCTGCAAATAATGTTCAAAGTCGGAACCGAAATCGCGCTTCGGATCGAAGGCCGAAAATCCCGCAAACCCCTCATTCGTCGCAAAGCCATGCTCGACCGCTTCCCGTGCGAAGCCCCGCGCGAGCCAGGCGATGCCGAGCGCCTTTTTCAGCTCGATCGCGCGCAAAAAAATGCGTGGGAGATAATCGGCACTGTCGCGCAACCAGATCTTGCCATTCAATCCCCGCTTTTCCAAGGTTTGGAAGAGCCATAGGCGAATGCCAGGCAGAACTTGCACATGCTGATGACCATCGACGAAATCCGGCTCTTCCCCGAAAGCTTCCGTGAAAGCATCGAGCTGACGTGCGATCTCGTCGCGGATTTCCGCTTCTGGCAGCTCGCGTTTTTGCGCTGCTGCGACGACGCTGCGAATATTCGGCAATTGCCCGCTCTTCGCGAATTTCGCCATGCCGCCGAGCGGACGGCCAAGGGTCAGATTGAGATGCAGGCCGATTTCCGCGAGATCTCGAAAGGGATGGAGTTCCTTCGCCGCCGCGCTCCAGAAAGGCCGCGTCGTCATCACGCTCGTCGCGCTGAGACGCCGGGCTTCGAGCGCTTCCACAATGCCTCGGCTGACGCCGGGCGAAATCGCATAATCATCGGCGCAAAGGCTGAAGGCAAAGGAAGCGCCGATCGTCGCCATATAAAAAATATCCTTTTGTCCAAGCTCACGCGGCTTGCGACACTTGGTATAACCATCAAGAAGTTTAATATCAGCAGGGTTTTCAGGAAATATGGACCTGTGTTTGCGACTCGCGCCGCACCAATAATGAGGCCTTTCCCATGACAAGATCCGACGAGGGGCGGCCGGACAAAAATGATGTCGAGGCGGAGCTCTCCATCGTCGCGCCGGTCTTCAACGAATCGGAAAATATCGAGCCCTTGCTCGCAAGGCTCAAACCGATTTTGCAACGCTGTGCGGCTTCCTTCGAGATCATCTTCGTCGATGACGGATCGAGCGACGACACGCTCGCCGTGTTGCGCGCGGCCCATGCTGCCGACCCGCGCGTGCGCGCCATTTCGCTCAGCCGGAATTTCGGCAAGGAAGTCGCGATCGCAGCCGGTCTCGATCATGCGCGCGGGCGCGCTACCATCATCATTGACGCCGATCTCCAGCATCCGCCGGAAATGATTGAAACCTTCGTCGCCTATTGGCGCGAGGGCTATAAGAATGTCTTCGGCCAGCGCATCGATCGGCGTGCCGATAGCGCCTTGCGGCGGCTCCTCACGCATCGCTTCTACCGGCTCTTCGGCCGGTTCGGCGAAACCCGTCTTCCCGAAGGCGCGGGCGATTTCCGTCTCCTCGATGCGCAGGCGGTCGCGGCGCTTCGCTCCATGCGCGAACATGCGCGTTTCTCGAAAGGGCTCTATGCCTGGATCGGTTTCAAATCGATCGGGGTGCCCTTCGATGTAGAGGAACGTGCGCATGGCGTCTCGAAATTCAGCTATCGCAAATTGACCCGTTTCGCGCTTGACGGACTGATGTCGTTTACCACCTTGCCGCTCAGGGTGTGGAGCTATATTGGTACGATGATCTCGCTCCTGGCCCTGGCCACTGCGATCTATTTCGTGGCTGTGACATTGATCTCCGGCGTCGATGTTCCGGGCTATGCTTCGCTGATCGTCTCGATTACTTTCTTTGCGGGAATTCAATTGCTATCGCTTGGCATTCTCGGTGAATATATCGGCCGCATTTTCGCGGAGGTGAAACGCCGGCCGCTCTATCTCATCCAGGAGCGTTTCGGACTCGAATCGAGTGTCGCGGAGGAGGATCTCCTCCACGCGCGGCGCGGACAGGGTTGAACCCCTGAATGTATAAGAACCTCATCTCCGTCGGCGGCTTTACCCTGTTATCGCGCGTGACGGGGTTTCTGCGCGATATCCTGCTCGGCTATGTTCTGGGTGCCGGGCTTGTCATGGATGCTTTTTCTGTCGCGTTCCGTCTGCCAAATCATTTTCGGGCGATTTTCGGCGAAGGCGCCTTCAATGCCGCCTATGTGCCAACCTATTCGCAGGTGCTCCAATCGCAGGGGCCAAAGCGCGCGCGCAGCTTCGCGTCCCGGATTGCGACGCTGCTTCTGATTTCACAAATCCTCCTGCTCGTATTCGCCTGGGTCTTCACGCCCTTCCTCGTCGATCTTCTGGCGCCGGGCTTTCGCGAGGACCCGGAAAAATTCGCGCTCACGGTCACGCTGACGAGGATCACCTTTCCTTATCTCTTGTTCATCACTCTGGTGACCCTGCAATCAGGGACGTTGAACGCGCACAACCGATTCGCGGCGGCGGCCTTCGCGCCGGTCCTGTTGAATCTCACCATGATCGTCACGCTTGGGCTTGCCTTCCGGTTTCCGAATGCGGGCGCGGCAGCAAGCTGGGGCGTGACGATTTCCGGCCTTTTGCAGCTTCTCCTCACTGGGGCGGCGGCCTATCGGGCGGGCATTCTCGAACGGCTGGCGCGGCCGCGCCTTACGAAAAATGTCCGGCGTTTCCTCAATACGCTCGGACCGGCTGTGATCGGCTCGGCCGGGGTCCAGATCGCCCTTTTCGCGGATACGATCATCGGTTCCATGCTCCCGACCGGCGGGCCTTCCTCGATCTATTACGCCGACCGTATCTACCAATTGCCGCTCGGTGTCATCGCGATCGCGGCCGGCACGGTTCTTTTGCCGGAAATGAGCCGGCGTTTTGCCGCGGACGACGCGGCTGGCGCATTCCATGCCCAAAACCGCACCATGGCGCTCTCCCTCGCCCTGTCGGCGCCTTTTTTCATCGCCTTCATCATGATTCCCGAACTCGTCATGCGTGGTGTTTTTCTGCGCGG
>DASQCU010000299.1:0-3842 GCA_035634575.1 Beijerinckia sp. | reverse complement strand
TACGCGGATCATGGCAGTCTGGAGAGACCGACATGCCGAGGAAATCAGACAGCGTTCCGAGGGCGGCGCGTGCCGCCCCGGCTCACCAGCTTTTCAAAGGGCGCCTGAGCGAACGCCATCTGGAGATCATCGAGGCTGCGGCGGCTCTGTTTGCAGAGCGCGGTTATCAGGCGGCCTCGATGCGCGATATCGCGGAACAAGTGGGCCTGCTCGGCGGCTCGCTCTACCACCACATCAAGTCCAAGAAAGAGCTTTTCCTGCAAGTCCACGAGCTTGCGCTTGAAGGTGCGGCTGATCTCGTCAGGGAGGCCGCGGCGGAGCACAAAGATCCCTGGGCCCGGCTTGAAGCGGCCTGCGTGCGTCTCCTGGAGATCCAGCTCGACCCCAACTCCATCACCATGCCGCTCATGAACGATTTCCGGGCGGTTCCCGCCGAGATCAGAACCCACCTGATTGCAAGGCGCGACGAGTTCGAACGGATCTTCACCGAGCTTGTCGGCGCATTGCCTCTTGATCCCCGTCTCGATCGCGGTGTCTATCGCCTGCTCCTGTTGAGCCTTCTGAACAGCGTCAGCACATGGTACAGGCCAGGCCGGTTGACGCCTGTCGAGATCAGCCATCAGATCATGATGATCTTCAAGCATCCGGCGAATACCAACAGTCATAAAGAGTAATCGTTAGAGTGAAGCTCGGCCCGCGCCATCATCCTGAATTTCTCAATCCGGTCGCGATTCCATTGATCGAGATGAGGATGCCATTATAGGTCCGATCGTCGGTCTTGCCCTTGCGCCATCGCCGCAACAGTTCGACCTGCAAATGGTTCAGCGGCGCGATATAGGGAAAGCGGTGCGTGATCGAACGGGCAAGCGTCGGATTATCGGCGAGCCGCGCCTCGACACCGGTGATTTTGTTCAAGGCGTCGATCGTGCATTGCCATTCCGCCTCGATCGCACCGAAAACTTCATCGGCCAGTTTTTCGTCCGGGACGAGATCGGCATAGCGGCTCGCAAGCGCCTTGTCGGCCTTGGCGAGCACCATGTCCATATTTGACAAGAGCGCGCGAAAGAAAGGCCATTCGCGGCTCATGCGCCGCAAGAGCTCCAGCCGCGCCTCGGTGTCCTTTGCAAGAAAATCGCTGACCGCCGAACCGAACCCGAACCAGCCGGGCAGAGTCACGCGCGCCTGACTCCACGAGAAGCCCCAGGGAATGGCGCGCAGATCCTCGATGCGGCGGCTTGCGCGCCGTGAGGCCGGACGCGAGCCAATGTTCAGGTCGGCAATCTCGGCAATCGGCGTGGCGGTGAAGAAATAATCGACGAAACCCGGCAGTTCATAGACGAGCGCGCGATAGGCTTTTGTGCTGACGGCCGATAATTCAGCCGCGGCGTCAAGAAATTCCTGGGGCGCCGGCTTTGACGCCGACAAGAGCTTTGCTTCGAGGGTTGCGGCGATGAAGGTTTCGAGATTGCGTCTTCCAATCTCGGGATTGGCATATTTGGATGAAATGACTTCGCCTTGTTCGGTCAGACGGATCTGGCCGTTCCCGGTGCCTGGCGGCTGCGCGAGGATGGCCTGATAGCTTGGTCCGCCACCACGTCCGACCGTGCCGCCACGGCCATGGAAGAGGCGTAACGTAATGCCCTTCTGCTCGGCGAAGAATTGCGCGAGCGCGATTGAGACGCGATAGAGCTCCCAATTGCTGGTGAAGAAACCGCCATCCTTGTTGCTGTCCGAATAGCCGAGCATGATCTCCTGCGCCGCGTGTGAGGTGCGGATCAAATCCGCAATTCCGGGCAGACCGAAGAAGGCGCGCATGATGCCTTGCGCGTTGCGCAAATCCTCGATCGTCTCGAACAAGGGCACGACCATCAATTCGACGCGCGCCGGGGGATCTTGATCGCCCAATTGGCCGGACATCAGGCCGCATTCCTTTTGCAGGAGCAGCACTTCGAGAAGATCGCTGACCGCCTCCGTATGACTGATGATGTAATGACGGATCGCATACTCGCCCAAGGATTGGCGCAGCGCTCGCGCCCGCTCGAAGATCGCAAGCTCTTCCTCGGTGCGCTCGCTATAGCGATTGTAGCGCACCCGCAGCGGACGCGGATCGCGCAAAAGATCGAGCAACAATGTACATCTCGCGGTTTCATCGAGAGCCGGATAATCGCTCGCAACTTTTGCCACTTTCAACAACTCGGAGATCGTCTCCTCATGGCGGTCCGAGCTCTGCCGCAGATCGACTGTCGCGAGATGAAAGCCGAAGACTTCCACGGCTCTTATGAGCGGGGCGAGCCGCGCCGGGATCAGGGCCGCGCCATGATTTGCCCGCAAGGAGCATTCGATGATTTTCAAATCGTTGAGGAGTTCGCCTGAACCCGCATAAGGTTCGCCGGGGGCGATGGGCGCTTTTGGCGGGGATGTGCCGGTGAGCCGCGTCAGCGTGGCCGCCAGGCGCTCATAAATGGTCATGAGGGCGCGCCGGTAAGGTTCATCCACGCGATGCGGGCTATCGTCGCCCGAAGCTGCCGCAAGCGCCATGAGTTCCGGCGTGCAGCCGGCGAGCATGAGCGAGATCGAAAGCTCGGCGCCGAGTTCATGAACCTCGTTCAAATAATGGCGCAGCGCGACTTCGCATTGCCGGCGCAAGGCGACGCTCAGAGTCTCTCGATTCACATTGGGATTGCCGTCGCGATCACCGCCGATCCAGCTTCCCATCAAAAAGAAGGAGGGCAGATCGGCCTCGCCCAGCATCTCTTCGATTTCTGCATATAGACGCGGAATTTGATGCAGGAAGGTCGTGTGATAATAGCTCAGCGCATTTTCGATTTCGTCGCGGACTGTGAGACGCGACCCGCGCAAGAGGCGCGTCTGCCAGACCTGCGTGATCCTTGCCCGCAAAAGCATTTCATTGCGCCTGCGTTCACGGGGGTCGAGAAGGCCCGGGCGTTCGGCAAGAAGCGCGAAAATGTCACGCTCGGGATCGAGCAGGCTTTTGCGTTGCACCTCGGTCGGATGCGCGGTGAGCACCGGCGACATCAGGCTTTGCCCGAGCGCGCGCACGATCTCATCCTTAGGCATCCCGGCCTCGTTCAAAAGCATGAAGGTCCGCGCGAGACTGCCTTCCGGCGGGGGGGCTCCCGCCTCGCTTTCGGCCAGGGCGCGCCGCCGGATCTGATCGCGATCCTCAGCTATGTTGGCGAGATAGGAAAAATAACCGAAGGCTCGAATGACCGAAACCGCCTGTTCGGCTGTGAGGCCACGCAAAAGAACATCAAGCGCATGGCCAGCCTCGGCATCGGCATTGCGCTCGAAGGCGACACTCAGACGGCGAATGGTCTCGATCCGCTCGAAACTTTCGATGCCCTCCTGTTCGCGAATGGTCTCGCCGAGGATCTGCCCAAGCAGGCGAATATCGTCGATGAGGGAATCGTCCGTGGGAAGTGGCGCATTGTTTTTCATCAGTGGGCAACCATCGGGAAAGGATGCTTTGTCGCGCCATTTCTATCCCAAAATTGGAAATGGTAAAAATGATGCTGAACATTGCACCGCTCTTTCGCGATTGATTGCGCGATAATACCAACGGTCACGAGGATGACCGTTGGTGCCACTCTCGAATTTTCGCCAACGCTTTGAAAAAGCGAAAATTCGAGAAAGGAACCAAGGATCGCTCTTTGCGATCCTTGGTATAAAAGGGCAAATTCGGCGTCAGCAATATAAATCCATCATCAGCAATAATTGCAAAACCGGAAGCGCCGCCGCCGCTTTGTACAAAGCAGGGTGAGGGCCCCTTATCCCAGGGCGGGCTCGGGCCTCTGCAGCGACAGGGCAGGGTGAAAATAAGG
>DASQCU010000298.1:0-2441 GCA_035634575.1 Beijerinckia sp. | reverse complement strand
GTTCGTCGAAAGGCTCGTCCGAATTGCCGATACGCTCTTCATCTTTCTCCTACCCGGATCGCGATTTTGGTCGCAACGCGGCGCACGGAAACAATGGGTTTTGACCCTAAATGCCAGCCGCCACCGCGCTCGCTATCTTCTTCCTGATCTGGTGGGTGGTGCTGTTTGCGGTCCTACCCTGGGGTATCAAGAGCCAGCACGAAGGGAACGATATAGCGCCCGGCACCGATCCCGGCGCCCCCAGCAAAGCGCGGATCGGATGGAAGCTCCTGTGGACGACCGTGGTTGCCGCTGCGATCTATGCCTTCTGCTACCTTGTATATGCGGAACATTGGGTGACGGTCGACGGCCTCGCAAACCTCTTCATTAAATCACACTAATTCAATGTGTTGTGTTAAATCATTGAGGAATTAGGCAAAGAAAAAGCAGGGCCGTTGCCCTGCTTCGAGGTTCCTTGGAAACCCGAACTCCGCTTGTTCTCTATCGAGGCGCGGCTAGCGACCCTTTGGGTCGCGGGAGGCCCTCCCGAGACTTGGACCTATGTTTTGGACCTATTTTTTTGGACCTATAAAACCCGGCCACTTTCCCCGCGCTGTTTCGCGACAAACTGGACCGGACGCCCCTTCCTAATTGATGTCGCGCGGCTTGTCATCAGATGGTGCAGCGAAAAGATCAGCCCTAATCTCCGGGCCTGAAGCGGAACCCTTGTCTTTTCAGCCCGCTTGCGGCTTGTGTGCCTGGCGCGATAGCAAAAGCCTGAGAATTCATGCGCCGCTCCCGCTTCTTCCTGCCGATTTTGCGTGAAACGCCGAAAGAAGCCGAAATCGCTTCGCACCGGCTGATGTTGCGCGCCGGCATGATGCGCCAGGAGGCCGCCGGCATATACGCCTTCTTGCCGCTCGGCTTCCGCGCCCTGCAAAAGATCTGCGCCATCGTGCGGGAAGAACAGGACCGCTCGGGCGCTATCGAACTGTTGATGCCGACCATCCAGCCCGCCGAGCTGTGGCGGGAGAGCGGGCGTTACGAGGCCTACGGCAAGGAAATGCTGCGCATCCGCGACCGTCATGAGCGCGAAATGCTCTACGGTCCGACCAACGAGGAAATGATCACCGAGATCTTCCGCAGCTATGTGCGGTCATACAAGGATTTGCCGCTCAATCTTTATCACATCCAGTGGAAATTTCGCGACGAGGTGCGGCCGCGGTTCGGGCTGATGCGCGGGCGCGAATTTTTGATGAAGGACGCTTATTCCTTCGACCTCGACTTCGAAGGCGCCAAGCACGCCTATAACCGGATGTTTGTCGCTTATCTGCGCACCTTCGCCCGGATGGGCTTGCGGTCGATCCCGATGGTGGCCGAGAGCGGACCGATCGGCGGCAACCTCTCGCATGAGTTCATTATTCTCGCCGAGACCGGCGAGAGCGAGGTGTTTTGCCACAGCGACTATCTCGATTTCGAAGTGCCGGGCGCCGATGTGGATTTCAACGATGTCGGCGGCCTACAGGCGATCGTCGACAAATGGACCTCGCTCTATGCGGCAACTTCGGAAAAACACGATGCTGCAGTCTTCGCCAAGCTTTCGGGCAAGGTCATTTCCGCCCGCGGCATCGAAGTGGGTCACATTTTTTATTTCGGGACAAAATATTCGGAGCCGATGAAGGCTTTGGTCACCGGGCCTGACGGCATTGAACGTCCGGCCCATATGGGCTCCTACGGGATCGGCCCGAGCCGCCTCGTCGCCGCCATCATCGAAGCCTTCCACGACGAGGCCGGCATCAAATGGCCGGAACCCGTGGCGCCGTTCCGCGCTACCATCCTCAATCTCAAACAGGGCGGCAGCGACACAGACGCCGCTTGCGAGCGGCTCTATGCCGAGCTGACCGCAAAGGGCGTGGACACGCTTTATGACGATCTCGACGATCGGCCCGGAGCTAAATTCGCAACCGCGGACCTTATCGGCATTCCCTGGCAGATTCCGGTGGGCCCGCGCAGCCTTGCCGAAGGGAAAGTGGAGATAAAGCGCCGGGCCGACGGCAAGCGGGAACTGTTATCCCCAGCCGATGCGGTGGCGCGGCTTGTCGCATGAAACTGTGCGTGGTGCGGTTTTGACGCGATTTTCCGCGGCTTGAAACCGCCAGAATCGTGTGAAACTCGAAGCATTCACGGGGAACGCATCTCAATGGCCGAGCCGACCGGCACCCGTCCGTTTGCGCCGTTCGAATGGATGCTGTCGCTGCGCTATTTGAGGGCGCGGCGGCGCGAGGGTTTCATTTCCGTAATCGCCGGCTTCTCATTCCTCGGCATCATGCTCGGCGTCGCCACCCTGATCATCGTGATGGCCGTGATGAACGGCTTCCGCCAGGAGCTCCTGTCAAAAATCCTCGGGCTGAACGGCCATCTGTTGATCCAGCCGCTCGAATCTCCGCTCACCGACTATGCCG
>DASQCU010000297.1:0-2675 GCA_035634575.1 Beijerinckia sp. | reverse complement strand
CAAATCGCTGCACTTTGCGGCGCGCAGCGCTACGCTTTGGAAACAGTTTGCAACAGAGCACGGTGCGTTCTCAGCCATCGTCGCGCACCGCGACTACTTCCATCCCGACCCGCGAAGATTCGTCTATATTGAACTCAACCGCGCGAAAACCCTGCGCCACCAATAAAGCATAAAGCCGCTCGCGGCTGAACATGTGGTAATTGCGGATCTCGCCCCAATGGGGATTGATCTGGTTTGCGTGCAAAAACCGCCACACCATGCTGCCCATATTTGGCATGGACAGAAACAAAACGCCATTCCTGCCTAGCATGCGGCGGGCTGCGGCGAGCGCTTCTTGTGGATAAGGCAGGCGCTCCAGCACGTTTGCCATGCTGATGACGCTGAAACGCTCCGCCCAATCGAAATCCTCGATCTTGCCATGATGCGCCTCAAAGCCCAGCCCCGCCAAAACGCGCACATTTTCCGGGCGCGGGTCGAGCCCCACCGGGGAAAAGCCCCATTCCTCGGCGGTGAAGAGCAGCGACCCATTGCCGAAGCTGACATCGAGCCAGCTGCCGAGTGCCTTGTGACGGTCCGCATGGGAGAGATGACGGCAAACCCGCTCGACGATTCGCGCTGATCCTGTGCGCAGCTTTTCCATTTCATAGCCGACACTCTCGCCGAGCTGCTTCTTGTAAAAATGCGAGGCGGCAATGGTCTCGTCGAAATAGCCCTCGGTGAAGACATGGCTGCAAGCCCCGCATCTCATCCAATTCACGCTCGCGGGCAGCGAAGGCTGGAACAGCGGATGTTTGCTGCAATCGGCCCCGAGGAAGGCCTGGAATTCGCCGCTGCCGCAGAGGGGACATTGATGAAAAGCAATACGGGTGGCAGGTGGCGGCGCGCCTTCCGCCACAACGGGCGCGACCGCGAAGCTGCGTGGTTCATGGCCCTCCGCCCAATTTTCCCACATCGTCGTATAGGCGGCTTCAAGACCCTGCGTATAGCGCTTGATGTCGAACAAGGGCGCGGTCAGCCTTTGGCCGAGAAGCTTGTGCTTCAATTGCTTCAAGCAGTCAGGCTCGCGCGCGAGACGCAGCGCCAAAGCCTCGTAGTCCTCAAGCGAATAAGTGACGAGTTCCGGAAGACCGACAGCATGCAGAAGGCTGCCAGCAACCCGCCCGGCAAAGGTTTCTCCGGCGCAGGTCAGCACAGGCAAACCAGCCCACAAAGCATCGCTTGCAGTCGTATGTGCATTACACGGCAGGCAATCGAGAAAGAGATCGGCAAGCCGATGGCGGGCCAAATGCCAGGGCGAGGCCAGACGTGGCGCAAAGACGAGACGGCTCGGATCGACGCCGCGTTTTTCGGCTTCGCGGCGCAGATTTTCCTTCACCAGCACCTGCGCGTCGAGAATCCAGAGGACGCTGCCCGGCACGGCACGCAGCAGGCGCATCCAGATGTCGAAGAAAGCCGGCGTAAGCTTGTAGGTGTTGTTGAAAGTACAGAAAACGAGGCCTTCCTCGGGAAGACCGCATTCGGCGCGGGTCGGCGGGAAATCGGCAATCAGGCGGTGGCTGTCATTGGGCTGATAGCTATGCGGCAGATGGACGATCTTCTCGGCAAAAAAGGGCTGCTGATCCATCGGAAGCACGAAAGGATCAGCGATGATATAGTCGATGAAATTGGCCCCCATCGTTCCGGGAAAGCCGACATAATTCACCTGCACCGGCGCGGGCCGATGCGCCAGAATCCCGGTTCGTCCATCCTTGGTATGTCCCTTCAGATCGATCAGAAGATCGATCCCGTCGGTCCGGATTTGCGCGGCCACTTCGGCATCGGAAAGCGTGCGAACGTCGATGAAACGATCGAAGGCTTCCTTCACGCGCATGCCGAGTTCGCTATGATCGTCCGGGCCATGCGAATAGCCGATAATTTCAAAACCCGCGCGATCGTGCCGTTCAAATAATTCGACCATCAAAAGCGCCGTGGCGTGGCGGTAGAAATCGGCTGAAAGATAGCCGATCCTGAGCTTGCGCCCCTGTCGCGGCGCGATCGGCCGTTGATGCGCGAAGGGCTTTTGCGTCTCTTCGTATGGCTTCACATAATCGTGGCAGATCTGGAGCTGATCGGCCGCACTCGCCTCCAGCGCGAGGAAGGGAAACGGATTGCCGAGCGCACAGCCGGTTCCGATCAGGCCGAGCAATTCGGCCTCTTCCTCCATGATCCCGTCCCAATCGCAGATGAAACGGCGCTTGTGGTGCAGCCAGACTCGAAGGCTGTATAAGTCGGGATTGCGGGCAAGAGCCTCGCGATAACAGGCGATCGCTTCGCCAATGCGGTTGAGATTTTCATAGGCCGCGCCCATGCCCATATGGGCTTCGACAAGCTCGGGCCGCAAGGCGATGGCCTGGCGATAGGCTTCGATCGCTTCCTCGAAAGCCTCCTTTGTCTGCAACACATTGCCAAGATTGGTATAGACCTCGGCAAAGCTCGGCCGCAGTGCAAGCGCCCGCCGATAGGCGGTGATCGCATCATCGGTCCGGCTCAAGGACTTCAAGATATTGCCGAGGCTGAAATAGGGATCGGGCGCATCTGGCCTTTGCGCAATGATCTCCTCGCAGACGGAGATTGCCTCCTCCGCGCCGCCCAATTTGCGCAGGATGTTGGCGGTGTTCGCGCAAGCTTCGACGAAG
>DASQCU010000296.1:0-5389 GCA_035634575.1 Beijerinckia sp. | reverse complement strand
AGACCCGCGCATAGCGGGCAAGGGTCGGCTCGTCGGTCAAATCGAGTTTCAGGGGGGTGAGCGAGATCCGGTTTTGCGCAATGGCCTCAAGGTCGGTGCCGCTGCCCGGCTGCAATGTGCTGCGCGCAAAAGCGATCCAATAATAGGGATTGCCGCGCCCGTCATTGCGCGGATCGATCTTGATCATTGTCGCGTCGCGGCGTCCTTGAACGCAAACCGCGAGACCCGCCACTTCATTTGCGGGGCAATTGGGAAAATTCACATTGATGACGATATTGGGCGGAACGCCCTCGGCAAGCACTTGCCGGATCAGGCCCGGCGCATGGGTCTCCGCGCAATCCCAATAGATGCCATCCCGGCCTTCAGCCCCATAGCATTGCGAAAGCGCGATGGACGGAATGCCTAATATCGTGCCCTCCATCGCACCCGCGACCGTGCCGGAATAGGTGACATCCTCCGCGAGATTCTGGCCGCAATTGACGCCGGAAAGGATGAGATCCGGTCTTTGCTCGATGAGGATCGAGCGGACGCCCATGATCACGCAATCGGTCGGTGTGCCCTTCACGGCATAATGGCGCTCGGAAATTTTTCGCAAGCGCAAGGGATCGTTGAGCGACAGCGAATGGGCAACGCCCGATTGATCGGTTTCGGGTGCTATGACGAAAACATCATCGGACAGAGTTTTGGCAATGCGCTCGAGAACCGCGAGCCCCGGCGCGTGAATGCCATCATCATTGGTGATCAGAATGCGCATCGAACGTTCTTTGAAGGTTGTCAACTCTCGACAAGATCGAGACGTTTTTCGATACGGCCGATGCGGGCGTCGAGCCGATCCATTTTTGCGTTCATTTCCGCGAAACGGATTGAATGTTCAGCCGCCTGAACCTCGACCCGGCCAATCGCATGCTCGACATGGCTGGTCCGGGTCGTCAAATCATCGAGACGCGTTTCCACCCGGTCAAGTTGACCTCGAATCAATCTCAAGTGCTCAAGGATCAAATTATCCGGGGCATCCATCGCACCGATACCTTTCGCCGATTACCGAATCAAACTCTACTTGCTCTTCTCGATCTTTTCTATCCCGCCCATATAGGGCCGCAAGGCTTGCGGGACTGTGACGGAACCATCCTCGTTCTGATAATTTTCGAGGACGGCGACCAGCGCGCGGCCAACCGCGACGCCCGATCCGTTGAGCGTGTGGACGAAGCGCGTGGCCTTAGCCCCCTCGGGACGATAGCGCGCGTTCATCCGCCGCGCCTGGAAATCGCCGCAGACCGAGCAGGACGAAATCTCGCGATAGCGATCCTGACCCGGAAGCCAGACCTCGATGTCATAGGTCTTTTGCGAGGAAAATCCCATATCGCCGGTGCAGAGCGTGACGACACGATAGGCGAGCCCCAGCCGCTTCAGGACTTCCTCGGCGCAGGAGAGCATACGCTCATGTTCTTCGAGCGATTTTTCCGGCGTTGTAATCGAGACGAGCTCCACCTTGGTGAATTGATGCTGGCGAATCATGCCGCGCGTATCGCGCCCCGCCGAACCCGCTTCGGCGCGAAAACATGGTGTGCAGGCGGTGAGGCGCAGGGGAAGCTCTTTCTCGTCGAGGATCGATTCACGCACGAGATTGGTGAGCGGCACTTCGGCGGTCGGGATGAGCCAATGGCCCCTGCTCAACGAAGGATATTTCTCATGAATCCTGGCCAGTTCCTCGTGCATTTCCTCGATTCGTCTGTCGAGATAGCTCATCCTCTGCTTGTGGCCGAGCGCAAGGAATTCATTGGCCTCGAACTGATCCTTGAATTGATCCATCTCGATTTGCAGATTGTGCTTTTCTTCCAAGGCCTGGGCGAGACTTCCCTGGCGCTCGGCCACCAGCATGCTCACGGTCGTCGAGGCGGCAAATTGATCGCTCTGGAACTTCGGCAATTGGGCCGTGCCGAACATGGCCTCATCGCGCACGAGAATCGGCGGATTGACTTCCGTGTAGCCATGCTCTCCCGTATGCAAATCAAGCATGAATGCCCCAAGCGCGCGTTCGAGCCGCGCAAGAGGCCCCTTGGTCACGACGAAACGCGCGCCGGAAAGTTTCGCCGCCGTCTCGAAATCCATCAGCCCCAGGGCTTCCCCGATCTCGAAATGCTCCTTCGGCTTGAAGGAGAAGACCGGCTTTTCGTCGACCGCGCGCAGCTCGGGATTGTCGTTTTCATCCTTGCCATAAGGCACATCGTCCAAAGGCGTATTGGGGATTTCCGACAAGGCCTTGTCGAGCGCGGCGATCGCTTGCCGCTCCTCATCCTCCAAGGCTGGAAGCGCGGCCTTCAAATCCGCCATCTCGGCCTTCAAGGCGTCGGCGCGCGCCGTGTCCTTCGCCTTCATGGCTGCGCCTATCTCTTTCGAGGCAGCGTTACGACGCTCCTGCGCTTCCTGGGATTTGGCGATTGCCGCGCGGCGCACATCGTCAAGCACGAGAAGCTTCGCGCTAAGCGGTTCGAGGCCGCGCCTCTCGCGTCCCTTGTCGAAAGCCGGAGCGTTTTCGCGAATCCACTTGATGTCATACATGAAAGCTATTCCAGCTTCTTAAGCGCGGATGATTGGACGGCAGAAGTCAACCTTCGACAAGTTCCAGACGCCGTTCAACCCTGGCGAGCCTCGCGTCGAACCGGTCCATCCGGCCATTCAATTCCGCCATCTGCACTGAGTGTTCGGCGACCGCCCGTTCGATATGCCCTACCCTCAGGGTCAGATCGTCAAGACGCTGTTCAGTGCGATCCACAGCCGCGCGAATGTGGCCAAGATGTTCAAGAACGAGGTTCATCGGTTCGTCAGACATAGGATCTCCCAACAGCCCGAGACACACACGCTTCTCAAGATCCCGCCGCAGCTTGCCGGGCCTGGTCTTCCTCGGCGCGTTTCTTCTCGATCAGCCGGACCGACAGGATGGAAAGCTCGTAGAGGAGCAGAGCCGGAACGGCAAGCGCCAGCATCGAAAATATGTCCGGCGGGGTCAGGATCGCAGCCACCACGAAGACCAGGACGACCGCATAGCGTCTTTTGCTGCGCAAAAAGGCCGCATCTATAATACCGACACGGCCAAGCAGCGTCAGAATGACCGGCAATTGGAAGGTCACGCCAAAGGCGAAAATCAAGGTCATGATCAGCGACAAATATTCGCTGACGCGGGGCAGAAGCTCGATCTGCGCACGGCCCGGCTCCTTCGCCTGCTGCATTCCGATGAAAAAGCCGAGAAGATTCGGCATGACCACGAAAAAGACAAGCAAAGCGCCGAGCGCGAAGAAAATAGGCGTCGCAAAGAGATAAGGCGCGAAAGCCTTGCGTTCCTGTTTGTAGAGGCCCGGCGCTACAAAAGCATAGATCTGCGCGAAAATTACCGGGCAGGCAAGAAATGCCGCAGCGAAGATCGCAACCCTGATCTGGGTAAAGAAATATTCCTGCGGCGCAGTATAGATGAGCCTGGCTTCGGGACCGGCGACCCGTTCGAAAGGTATGAGAAGGATATTGTAGATATCCTTGGCGAAAAAGAAGCAGATAACGAACATGACCACGAAAGCAAGAAGCGCCTTGATGAGCCGCGCCCGCAGCTCGATCAGGTGATCCATCAAGGGCGCCTTGGTCGCCTCTATATCGGCGTCGGTCATGGGGAAGGCTTTTTCTCAAAAATGGACGGAAAGGGTGGGCGCCTCCGGTCGAGTCGCAACCGAAGCTTTAGCAGAACCCAAGGCCATGAAAAGTCATCCCGCCTTATCCCCGGGCGCCAGGTCCTGCCCGCCGGGCGCAACGGGCGAAGGAGGCGGCCGTATCGCGAAGTCCTCGGCGGGTGGGGTTTGCAAAGGCGCGGTCTCGACAGGTGGAAGCGCGGCGGCCTCATGCGCGGCTGGCGGCTCCGCCGCGACGGGCTTGGCTTCGATAGACTTGGCTTCGCTGGATTTGGCTTCGATAGATTTGCCCTGGATCGCTTCGCTCAATTGCGACTTCACCTCCTGTACGGGATTGAAGCCGGCATCGATCCTGGCGCTTTCGGAAAGCTTCGCGACATCGGCCTTGATCTCGGCCAAATCCGCCTCGCGCATGGCCTCCATGAACTGGCTCTGGAATTCCGTCGCCATGCGCCGCATTTTGGCAACCGCCTGCCCGACCTGGCGCAAGACGCGCGGAAGCTCCTTCGGCCCGATGACGATCAGCGCCACGACACCGATGATAATGAGTTTGCCGGGGTCGAAATCGAACATCAGACAAGGCCGCTGTTTATATGAGACGCCAAATGCCTTTTAGCTGGCACGATGCGTCTCTGACACCTTCGCCTGGTCCGGCACGCTCTGATGGTCGATCGTGCGAATCGGCGGTTCGGCTGGGCGCTGCGGCTCCGGCTTGTCCTCTTCCTCGGACATGCCCTTCTTGAAGGCTTTGATGCCCTTGGCGACATCGCCCATGATGTCGGAAATCTTGCCCTTGCCGCCAAACAAGAGCAGTGCCACCCCTCCGACGATAATCCAATGCCAGATAGAGAGACCGCCCATGGGAAAAAACCTCCAATTTTCGCGCACCCGCGCGACGCCGCATCGCCATTTCCACCAAACTTATGCTCTATTATGAGCGAAAACAAGGAGCCCGAGAGAGAAGGAAGCAGAGAAGAACGGGGCGCGAGACACATTGGCGCAAGACATGCTTGGCCAGAGGGGCTTTTCCTCCGCCGCGCGGGAATGCTATTCCTGATTCCATATTCGATCGGCAAATAAGACGAGGACTTGATGCCCCTTTATGCCTATAATTGCACGGCTTGCGGTCACGATTTCGAACAATTGGTGAGATCGTCAGATGTGCCTGCCTGTCCTTCGTGCGGCAGCGAAAAACTGCAACAGCAGGTGGCGAAGATCTGTGTCGAGATCAAATATCCGGCGATCGCCAAGTCCTGGCGGCGGCAGGCTGCCAAGGAAGGTGATTTGAGCAATTTCTCTAAGGAAGAAATTACAGCCAAGAAGAAGAGTTGATCGCCAGAGCGCTTTCCGGTCTGATTGAATCGGAAAGGCGCTCTGCTTTTTAACGCATTTTCGGATAGCGAACCGGCACCCGCTTCGCCTGCAAATGCTCTAAGCTGATCCTTCAGCAGTATCCTCATCCACAGGAACCGGATCTTCGGGCGAAGGCGCAGGCGTGTCGGCCGCGTCAGGTTCTTCCCCAAGCGGTTCCTCGTCAGCGGTGAGCGCCTCGGCGTCATTCGGTTTCGGGACGCCAAAACCCGGCGGCAGCCGGCCATCGAAAAGGCCCGCGCCTTTCAATTCTTCGAGCCCCGGAAGGTCGGTGATCGCCTCAAGCCCGAATTGAAGCAGGAAGGCAATGGTGGTTCCATAAGTGACAGGCCGCCCCGGCGAAC
>DASQCU010000295.1:0-3362 GCA_035634575.1 Beijerinckia sp. | reverse complement strand
GACCCGAGCCGCCGACATTCCCGGCCGCTATGCCGTTCTTCGCGATGGCCACGACACCGGCTGCATGGTGACCTTGGACAGAACGAAAGCGGGAGATCGGGCCATGCTCGCGCCTGCCTGCCGCGATCAGGGCATCGTCGTGTTCGATCCGGTCGCGTGGGAGATCGTGAGGGGCCGCCTCGTGCTCACCGCGCGCAAGGGCCACAGCACCCATCTCGATTCGCAGCCGGACGGCACCTGGCTGAAGGATCCGAGGGAAGGCGGCAAGAGCCTCGCGCTGAAGCGGCTTTGATCCGAGGCAATTCGGGTTCCCTGCCGGGGTCTTTCAGTATCGATGACAGCTTTCATGTCCAAAACCATCCCGCGCCCTCTCCTGATTGCTTTTCTCGTCGCAGGCGCCTTCTTCATGGAGAATCTCGACGGGACGGTGATCGCGACCGCGCTGCCGCAGATGGCGGCTTCGTTTGGCGTGCAAGCGGTCGCTCTCAATATTGGCATGACAGCCTATCTTCTGACGATTGCCGTGTGCATTCCGGTTAGCGGCTGGATGGCCGACCGTTTTGGCGCGCGTAAGGTTTTCACGGCGGCGATCGTGACTTTCACCCTCGCCTCGATGTTCTGCGGCCTTGTGAATGGCGCCGGGATGTTCACGGCGGCGCGCGTGCTGCAAGGATTGGGCGGTGCGATGATGGTTCCCGTGGGCCGTCTCGTGGTGCTGCGCACGACGGAAAAGCGCGATCTCATGCGCGCGATCAATTATATCACCTGGCCGGGACTGGCCGCGCCGGTGATCGGACCGCCGCTTGGCGGCTTCATCACCCAATATTTTTCCTGGCGCTGGATTTTCTTTCTCAATATCCCGCTGGGTGTGCTTGGCGTGTTCCTGGCGCTGCGCCTCATTCCCGACGCGCGTGGCGGCAAACATGCACCTTTCGACGTTATAGGCTTCGTGCTTTGCGGTTTTGCCTGCGCCGGGCTGCTTTATAGTCTCGACATCGCGGGGCGTGATCGCGCGCCTTGGCGCGAGATTGCGGGTCTCGGGTCGAGCGCTTCGATCGCGGGCGTTTTGGCAATCTGGCATATGCGCCGCGCGACGCATCCGCTGCTCGATTTTTCGGCGCTCGCCTATAAAACCTTCACGGTGAATGTTTTTGGCGGCTCATTCTTTCGCATCGCGATCGGCGCAACGCCTTTTCTTCTGCCGCTTTTGTTCCAGACCGGCTTCGGCCTGGACCCTTTCCATTCCGGCCTTCTGGTCCTCGTGGTCTTCGCCGGAAATCTTTCGATGAAGACGGCGACGACTCCGGTGATCGGCCGATTCGGCTTCAAGCCTGTTCTCGTCTGCAATGGTATTCTTGTCGCACTATTGATCGGAGCCTGCGGCTTGCTGACGCCCGCGACGCCGACCATTCTTGTCGTGATCGTCCTTTTCCTTGGCGGCTTGTCGCGATCCATGCAGTTCAGTGCCTTGACCGCTTTGGGCTTCGCTGACATCCCGCAAGAGCGCATGAGTTCCGCCAATGCACTTTCGAGCATGGTGTTTCAGCTGACCGCGGGATTCGGCATAGCGGTCGGCGCCATGTCCTTGCGTGGCTCCGCCACCTTCGCAGGCCGGGCCGACATAGGGTTGAGCGATTTTCATAATGCCTTCGCCCTGATGGGGCTTGTCGCTTTGGCGGGCATGCTCGACTGCCTGGGATTGAAGCGCGATGCAGGCGCCGAAGTCAGCGGCCGCGGGCTCGACGGGCAGGCGACGGGGCGGCGGGCGTCCTGAGCACTTTGGCGCGGGCCATTGAATGGCTCAAAGTGAGCTGTGCATTTTTTTGAAAAAACTTCTTGTAATCGGGGCGAATCTACCTATCTTGCGGCTTGCCCAAATCGCACGTGCCTGTGGTCGTGTGTCGGTTGGCGGGGATCCGGACAAGAGGCCGGTTAACCGCCTAAAAAAGGACCGGCAGCCGGAGGCGAACCGGCGAACCCCGCCAAACGGGGGACGCGACTTAAAGCAACGACGGACCGGGCTTTTTCGTCTCTGTCAGCCTCCAAAGCTGACTTACCGAAGAGGCTTGTCTTTCTTGCCGGGCGTGCGGAAAGGGAATCATCCCAATCCAAACGAAGGCCACTAACATCGGACGTCGGGAATCTGCCGATAGGCAGTCCTGTCTCGTCTCAATGCGCGTGGCCAACGGCGCAGCATCTGATCGCTGACGATTCGCGCGACTTTCGTCGCGTGGAACCGGGAGCGATCGCGTATGGCGGGTCAACTGAACCTCTCGCGTCTCCACAGCGCGGGCGGCGCTGCATCGCCATTCACCCCGAAGCCAATGCTTTTAGGTGCGGAGCAGCCGCGCCCTTCGAAGGGATGCCGCGATGAGCGATCGTATTCAACAATTCCTCCGCAATCGGCAAGAGGATGGTCCCTGCATGGTCCTGGACCTCGATGTCGTGCGCGAAAACTACATGACTTTCGCCAAGGCCTTGCCCGACACGCGCGTGTTCTACGCCGTGAAGGCAAACCCTGACGCACGTGTGCTCGAGCTTCTGGCTCGTCTCGCCTCCTGCTTCGACACGGCTTCCGTCGTCGAGATCGAGCAGGTGCTTGCGGCAGGAGCCTCGCCCGATCGCATCAGCTTCGGCAATACGATCAAGAAGGAGCGTGATATTGCGCGCGCCTATGCGCTGGGCGTGCGTCTCTTCGCGGTCGATTGCGAAGCCGAGGTCGAGAAGATCGCCCGTGCGGCGCCGGGTTCCCGCGTGTTCTGCCGCATCTTGTGCGATGGGTCGGGCGCCGAATGGCCGCTCTCGCGCAAGTTCGGCTGCTCGCCGGATATGGCGCCCCGCGTGCTCGAACTCGCGCACCGGCTTGGGCTTGTCGCCTTCGGTCTTTCGTTCCATGTCGGCTCGCAGCAGCGCGAGCCGCGCATGTGGGATAGCGCGCTCGCTGCGTCGGCCGCGATCTTCCGCGATCTCGCGGAGCGGGGGATCGCGTTGCAGATGGTCAATCTCGGCGGCGGCTTCCCGACGAAATATCTGAAGAACGTACCGGCGGTGAATGCCTATGCGCAGGCGATCTTCCAGTCGCTGCGCAAGCATTTCGGCAACCGCATTCCGGAGACGATCATCGAGCCGGGGCGGGGCATGGTCGGCAATGCCGGCATTATCGAGGCCGAAGTCGTTTTGATTTCGAAGAAGGCGGACGATGACAAGGTGAAATGGGTCTATCTTGACATTGGCAAGTTCAATGGGCTTGCCGAGACGATGGACGAGATGATCCGTTACCCGATCAGGACCGCTTTCGACGGTGACGCGCGCGAGCCTTGCGTACTTGCCGGACCGAGCTGCGATTCGGTCGATGTGCTCTA
>DASQCU010000294.1:0-2679 GCA_035634575.1 Beijerinckia sp. | reverse complement strand
CAGCCGCCGCAACAGTGAATTTTCGAGCTGAAGTTCAGCAACCCCACTGGGCGCCCGATCGGGCTGGCTCACCTCCTTACGCCATCGGTGCAAGGTCGGGACGCTCACCCTCAGCGTGCGCGCAATTTCGCTTTGCGGCTTTCCTTGCCTCGCCAAACGATTTGCCTGCGCCAGCTTCGTCGCGACTTCCACCCCTGAGTGGTGCTTAGCCATAGCAGCTTGCCCCGCAGCCGTTACGTCCTTTGCCGGACTATGGCTTCGGCCGCTGTGATGGCCATCACAAAACGGTCGATTTCAGGCTCAGAAATAACGGTGCCCGCCAAAGATCAGCAATCAAAAGGATTGAGATGCGCGGCTACAGTCCCTAACTATCGGCATTATGTTGCGTATGCGCACCCTCCCGACCGGCTTCATCGCGCCCTGCCTCCCAACCAAAACCGATAAGCTGCCGTCTGGCGACGGATGGCTGCACGAGATCAAGCATGACGGCTTCCGCATCATTGCCCGCAAGGACGGTGAGCGGGTGCGGCTCTATAGTCGTCCGGGCAATGACTTCACCCGCCGTTTCCCGCTGATCGTTGATGCGCTCTCCCGGCTGCGCTCGCGCTCCTGCATCATCGATGAAGAGGCTGTCGCCTGCGATGACAACGGCGTGGCTTCGTTCGATCTCGTCCGTCACCAGCGCGCTAACGAGAGCATATTCCTTTACGCCTTCGACCTGATCGAGCTGAATGGCGACGACTTGCGGCGCGATTCGCTTGAGGTCCGCAAGGCCACGCTCGCGTCTATCGTGGCCAAGGCCGGCACCGGCATCCGATTCAACGAACACATGGAGGGCGACGGCCTAGCTTGGCCTCGAAGGCATTGTCTCGAAGCGCAAGGACTCCGCCTACCGTTCAGGCCGCTCACCCGATTGGCTCAAAATGAAGAACGCGAATGCGCCGGCTGTGACGCGCGAAGAGGAGGAAGAATGGGGGAAGAAGGAGCGCTGGCGATGAGCGTGGCGCCGGAAGGCGGCCGAAACCGCATCATGATCTACAGCCCGAAGAGCGATGGTACGTACATTGTCGAGTTCAAGACGGCCTGGGGAGGCTTTGGCGATCAGTGTCCCGGTTGGAGAGACTCGCGTGCTTAGGCATTTCCAGGAGCGCATGCCTTACGGGCTGTTCGTGCCGGATGTAACGTGAGGAATTTGACGGGAATGACCCCATTTCTGACATTCTAACCGCGGTCTATTCGCAAAGCAGCTGCCTGCTTTGGTGTAGCGGAGGCCGAAATGGCTGACGAAGCGCTGGCAAGATGCGTAGCAACTCTCTCGGCCGTCTTTATTTTTGGCGGAGATATAATGCGTGCTGAAGAGCGAGGACATCTCGGAGGACTCGGTTGGCGCTCACTAAAGGGCCTTGAGAGGGACAAAACAGGGCCGATGCCAAGCCACGAGCGAGTATTGGCTGGAGGGCGCCTTCATCGCATGAACCCCAGCCTGCTCCTCATTCCATCGGGCGGCAAAACCAATTTAGAAGCAGCTGGTGAGAGTCCGCTGATTGCAACAGTGATGGCAGCTGAACTTCGAGAAACCGGCGTTCCCCCGAGGGCGATAATTGAGGAAACAGAATCATTTACGACTCAGGATCATTTTGTCCATTGCTCCGCGGTTGCCCGCGAGCGTCGTTGGAAGGCGACCGAGATAGGAATACTCGCGCCGTTCTGGCAATTTGGAAGAATTACAGCGATGATGAAGATAATGATGATGCAACCCGGACAGTACGGGCCGATCGATCCGTTCGTCCTTGGTGTTACACCTCTCATTTCCGTTGAGCGCGTTCTTGCATCAGACGACCCAATTAAGTGGAACGCATATTTCAATAATCTGTATGATGATCCTGCTATGGCGCAAACCTTGGTTCAGGAGACTGTCGGTGTGGGCCAGCTCTGGGCAGGTCACGCTCCAAAATTTGGCGCTCCGTACAGGGGGTTCCTTGACCCGCTGGAGGACCGCTAGGCGCGAGTGTTCGGGCAACCGTTCGCTGCCGCAAAACGACGTGTGCGAATAACGCTAGAAATTCAGGCGATCTTCCGCCGCCGTCGCCACCAGCCGAGAAGGCCACCGCTCTCGCGCTCGCAGCCTAGGAACTCCTCAACAGCTTGCCTTGCGTCTTTTTCAAGGCGCTCCGCGTCCTTATTGGGATTGTCGGAGTCTCCGCCAATTGCTGAAATGTGAGCACACCTTACAATCCTTTTCCGATCGCCTGAGACCTCGAACAAATATCCATAGTTCGGTGCGGTCTGCTGCTCCGCGAACACGCGCTCGCTTGCCCAATCAACCTCAAAGCCGTTGATGACGCGCTTCATAATTGTCTCTCCAGACGAAGCAATTTATCACGACGCAATCGTAACCGTGCGGCTGCGGCGATCCCGTTGTCAAGAATCGCCCCGCCCACGACGCCGACAACCCACCGCGTCGTGGAGTCGACTGTGATAGGGTGCAGCTCGAAGTTTCATAGCGAGGAAAGCATGCGTGCCTATCAGCTACCGAAGGGCGGCGCCGGCATCGATGCGCTGGTCAAAGTCGAGCGGCCCGATCCCAAGCCGGCCTATCGCCAGGTCGTGGTGAAAGTTAAGGCCTGCTCGCTCAATTTCCGCGATCTCGGCATTGTGCGCGGTACCTACCGGATGCCG
>DASQCU010000293.1:0-4056 GCA_035634575.1 Beijerinckia sp. | reverse complement strand
TCATCCTTGTTCTGGATCGCGTTGAACCAATCGCGCGAGAAAAAGGAGAGCCGCAGGCTCATCCCGACCTGCGCCTGGTTGATGACGACGAGCAGGACGATCATGGCGACCGCCACGCTGCGTTCCAATGCGCCAAACCTTGGGAACGGCCAGATCCGCGCCTGCGTCCGGTCATTCGTATCGAAATAGCGGTCGGCGATGCGCGTCATCGAACGCACAATCGGAACGAACGATAAGGCGTAAACGAGGATAGCGAAAAGCGCGACCGTAAGCGGCAGGCTCTCGGGCAAGGCGTAATCTTCGAGTGAGGGTGGCCAGAGCCCGAGCGGAACCAGTAAGTAAGCGCTCCCGAAAAGGATGGTTTCAACACCGAAGATGGCAATGAAAATCTTCAGGAAGCTGGAAATCGCGTGGCTGCGATAGGTCGTGAAGGCGCAAAGGAAGCCGGTGACGGCGAGAAGTCCCACCAAGGCGTCGCCGGTCTGCAGGCCAATGACAGCGGCGGCGGCGGAAAAGAAGGCGACGAGAAAGGCGAGAAGCTTCATGGTCTGCCAATGCATCCAGGCGTTGAACGAAGGGTGTGATGAGAATGCGCGCGAAATACTAGCACCATTAAGTTGGTCCTATTCAAGGCGCAAAGCACGAGGAAAAATGAATTCTTGGACAGGTTTTCACGCGGGGATCTTGGGGCTTCGTGTTCTTTAGCCCCGTATGATGTTCTGACCGGAAGCAGGCGGCCGCTTTTCGGAAATGATGTTCACCTGCAAGGATGCTTTAGCTTTCGCTGAATGCGCTTCACATCGCGGCGAAGAGGAGGAAAAGCTAGTCGCCTGTTTCCGGCTCGTCATCCACCGCAAGGCCATTGACCGAGGCGGACAGCACTGGTGACGGCTTGAAGGTCAGAACGCGGCGCGGCTTGATCGGCACTTCAACCCCCGTGCGCGGATTGCGGCCAATACGTTCGCGCTTCGCCCGAACGGAAAAAAGGCCGAACGAACGCAGCTTGACCGATTCGCCACGCACCAGGGCATCGGAAATTTCTTCGAGCGCCATCTCGAAAATTTCCCGCGCTTGTGCCCGCGAGAGCGAGGGACAGGCGGCGTAAACGGCATCCAACAGATCCGCCCTTGTCGCGGTTTTTCGAACGGTAGAGTTTTCGGAATCCTGATCCGACGCTTGACCCACCTTGTTTCTTCCCTTCACTGGGCATTCCAATCGCCGTGATCTTAAAGCATTTTCGGCCTCAGTGGAAACCCGTGAACGGCTTAAGCTAAGCAAAAATACGTTCATGATCCAACGTATTTTCGCTTAGCTTCCTTTTGTTTTTTCGTCATTTATCCGCGAACCCGTCGCCAATTTTCGCAAATGACGCTGGGTCAAGTGACCCGCGGAGGCGTCTTTGGCGGCCCGGACCTCAAAGGATAAGCACTTCAATCAAAATGCAAGGATACGCTCGCATCCTTCTCAATTGTCCGCATTATCCGAAAAAGACCCCGGTCCTGCCGGGGTCTTCGTAGCAAAGGTGGAATGACTGCACGAATTTCGCTTAGAAATCCATGCCGCCCATTCCGCCCATTCCGCCGCCGCCCATCGGCATGGCGGGACCTTCCTTCTTCGGCTGCTCGGTGATGGTCGCCTCCGTCGTGATGAGGAGACCCGCGACTGAAGCCGCATCCTGAAGGGCAGTACGAACGACCTTGGTCGGATCGATAATGCCGAGCTTCACGAGGTCGCCATATTCGCCGGTCTGGGCATTGTAACCGAAGGGATATTCGGTGGCTTCGAGCAGCTTGCCGACGACCACCGCGCCATCGCCGCCGGAATTATCGACGATCTGCTTGGCCGGAGTCTGGATCGCCTTGCGGACGATGTCGATACCGGCCTTTTGATCGGCATTCTCGACCGAGAGATTTTCGAGGACCTTGATTGCGCGCAGCAGAGCGACGCCGCCACCGGGAGAGATGCCTTCCTCGACGGCCGCGCGGGTCGCGTTGAGGGCGTCATCGACGCGGTCCTTCTTCTCCTTCACTTCGACCTCGGTCGAACCGCCGACACGCAGCACCGCGACGCCACCGGCAAGCTTCGCCAGACGCTCCTGGAGCTTCTCGCGGTCATAATCCGAGGTGGTCTCCTGGATCTGAGCCTTGATCTGGGCGATGCGAGACTCGATGTCGGGCTTGGCGCCGGCGCCATCGATGATCGTGGTCGCTTCCTTGTCGATGCGAATACGCTTGGCGCGGCCGAGCATCGGCAGGGTCACGTTTTCGAGCTTGATGCCGAGTTCCTCGGAGATCAGCTGACCATTGGTCAGGATGGCAATATCCTCAAGCATGGCCTTGCGGCGATCGCCGAAGCCCGGCGCCTTACGGCCGCGACCTTGAGGCCGCCACGCAGCTTATTGACGACGAGGGTCGCAAGCGCCTCGCCTTCGACGTCTTCAGCGACGATGACGAGCGGCTTGCCGGTCTGCACCACGGCTTCGAGAACCGGCAGCAGGGCCTGCAGCGAAGAAAGCTTCTTCTCGTGAACGAGGATATAGGGGTCCTCGAGTTCGGCGATCATCTTCTCGGCATTGGTGATGAAATAGGGCGAGAGATAGCCGCGGTCGAACTGCATGCCCTCGACAACGTCGAGTTCGGTTTCGAGGCTCTTTGCCTCCTCAACCGTGATCACGCCTTCATTGCCGACCTTCTGCATCGCGGTCGAGATCATCTCGCCGACCGACTTGTCGCCATTGGCCGAAATCGTGCCGACCTGAGCAATTTCGTCGTTCGAGGTGACTTTCTTGGAGTTGGACTTGAGATCGCCGACAATGGCGTCAACGGCGAGGTCGATGCCGCGCTTGAGATCCATCGGGTTGAGGCCGGCGGCGACCGCCTTGGTGCCTTCCTTGACGATGGAAGCGGCGAGAATGGTCGCGGTGGTCGTGCCGTCACCGGCGGCGTCATTCTGCTTCGAGGCGACTTCGCGGACGAGCTGGGCGCCGAGATTCTCGAACTTGTCCGCAAGTTCGATTTCCTTGGCGACGGTCACGCCGTCCTTGGTGATGCGCGGTGCGCCGAAGGACTTTTCGATAACGACATTACGCCCTTTCGGGCCCAGAGTAACCTTGACCGCATTGGCAAGGATTTCAACACCACGGAGCATGCGATCGCGGGCGTCGGACGAGAAACGTACGTCTTTGGCTGCCATTGATAAAAACTCCTGAATCGAGTTCTTGAATTTTCGTTGGGTGATTTATTGCGGAGTTCAGCGGTTCAGCCGACAACGCCCAGGATATCGCTCTCTTTCATGATGAGCAGATCCTGACCATCGATCTTGACCTCGGTGCCCGACCATTTGCCGAACAAAACCTTGTCACCGGCCTTCACATCCAGGGGGATCAACTTGCCGCTCTCATCGCGCCCGCCGGGGCCAACGGCGATGATTTCGCCTTCCTGCGGCTTTTCCTTGGCGGAATCGGGGATGATGATCCCGCCCTTCGTCTTTTCCTCACCTTCGAGGCGCTTGACGACAACGCGGTCGTGCAGGGGACGGAAAGTCATGTCTGTTGCTTCCTTGATGGTTCGCTGGGGGCCCAATATCGCGGCGGGCCACGCCTCGCAAATTGGCCTGACGTGAAGCTGCCCCTTGTTAGCACTTACTAGACGAGAGTGCCAAGGGCACCGCTTAATTAGGCAAGGTGCCTGAGACTGTCAAGATATCAGGCGCAAGGATAGCAGTTATGCTTCTTATTTGTGCATTGCATCCCGGAAAAACAGGTCTCGTCTCCGAAGACGCCGAGAAAAAGGTAACGCTTCCGGATGTGCTCGCCGCCTCCAATGTTGAGGCGCGCAGTTTGGCCCTATCGCCAAGCGGAGTGCTTCAATGCAATTTTGGTGAGAGCAATTTCAGGCGAACCGGACTGCGGTCCGCCTGAAGGTGCGGTGGCGCTCAAGGCATGGAGAGAGCCACGAATCGTACCTCGCCTTGTCCATTGGCAATCAACAGCAAGGCGGACTTTTTGCCATTGTCCTTCAACGCCTGCATCTTTTTCGCGATGTCGGAGGGGTCTTT
>DASQCU010000292.1:0-3269 GCA_035634575.1 Beijerinckia sp. | reverse complement strand
AAGCAAGTTTTCTTTGTGCTCCGACAAGTGTCATCGAACTGATCGGCGGTGGCTCTGTGCATTTTTGCAAGCCGTTGAATTCAGGAAATTTTCCTTCTGGCACGAATGCTGCGATTTCCCTCTCTACTCAGAGCTCGCTTGATACCAACGGCCATGAAGAATGACCGTTGGCATGAGGCCTCGAAAATGCCCATGGAGGGTGCGCGAGGATGATGACCGAAACATTCTACGAGGTAATGCGCCGGCAAGGCATTACGCGGCGGAGCTTTCTCAAATTCTGTTTGCTCACCGCGACTGCGCTCGGCCTCGGTCCGCAATTCGTCCCGCAGATTGCCAATGCGATGGAGACCAAGCCGCGCACGCCGGTGCTCTGGCTGCATGGGCTCGAATGCACCTGCTGTTCGGAATCTTTCATCCGCTCGGCGCATCCCTTGGCGAAGGATGTTGTCTTGTCGATGATCTCTCTCGACTATGACGACACGCTCATGGCCTCTGCCGGTCATCAGGCCGAAGCGATCCTCGACGAGATCATCGAAAAGTACAAAGGCAATTACATTCTTGCCGTTGAGGGCAACCCACCGCTCAATCAGGACGGTATGTCCTGCATCATCGGCGGCAAGCCTTTCGTCGATCAGTTGCGCCGCGTCGCCAAGGACTGCAAGGCGATCATCTCCTGGGGGTCTTGCGCATCCTTTGGCTGCGTGCAGGCGGCAAGGCCGAACCCGACGCGCGCGACCCCCGTGCATGAAGTGATCACCGACAAGCCGATCATCCGCGTCCCCGGCTGCCCGCCGATCGCCGAAGTCATGACTGGCGTGATCACCTATATGCTCACCTTCGACCGCATTCCGCCGCTCGACCGGATGAATCGGCCGCTGATGTTTTACAGCCAGCGCATTCACGACAAATGCTACCGGCGCCCGCATTTCGACGGCGGCCAATTTGTCGAAGCCTTTGACGACGAGTCCGCTCGCAAGGGCTATTGCCTCTACAAGGTCGGCTGCAAAGGGCCGACGACTTATAATGCCTGTTCCACCGTGCGCTGGAATGAAGGCACTTCATTCCCGATCCAGGCAGGCCACGGCTGTATCGGCTGCTCGGAAGATGGGTTCTGGGATAAGGGCTCCTGGTATGCGCGCCTGAGCAATATTCATCAGTTCGGGATCGAGGCGAATGCCGACAAGATCGGCGGTGCGGCGGCGGCGGCCGTTGGCGGCGCGGTCGCGGTCCACGCGGCGATCAGCGCCCTGAAGCGCGCTCAGCACAAGGGGGAATAGACCATGACCGTGCTTCAGACGCCAACCGGCTTCAGCCTGGATAATTCGGGCCGGCGCATCGTGGTCGATCCCGTGACCCGGATCGAGGGTCACATGCGCGTGGAAGTCAACGTCGATCAGGAAAACATCATCCGCAACGCCGTCTCCACGGGCACTATGTGGCGCGGCCTTGAGGTGATTCTGAAAGGCCGAGACCCGCGTGATGCCTGGGCCTTCGTCGAACGTATTTGTGGCGTATGCACCGGCTGCCATGCGCTCGCCTCCGTGCGCGCGGTGGAAGATGCTCTTGGCATAAAGGTTCCTAAGAACGCCTATCTCATTCGCGAGATCATGGCCAAGGTGCTGCAATGGCACGATCATGTCGTGCATTTCTATCATTTGCATGCGCTCGACTGGGTCAATCCGGTCAATGCCCTGAAGGCCGATCCGCGCGCCACCTCTGAACTTCAGCAGATGGTCTCGCCAAGCCATCCGATGGCGAGCGCGGGCTATTTCAGGGACGTGCAAAACCGCCTGAAGAAATTCGTCGAAAGCGGCCAGCTGGGCATTTTCAAGAACGGCTATTGGGACAACCCGGCCTACAAGCTGTCGCCCGAAGCCGATCTGATGGCCGTCACCCATTATCTGGAGGCGCTCGACTTCCAGAAGGAGATCGTCAAGGTCCATACGATTTTCGGCGGCAAGAATCCGCATCCGAACTATCTGGTCGGCGGCGTTCCTTGCGCGATCAACATAGATGGCAATGGCGCCGCCGGCGCGCCGCTCAACTGGGAGCGGCTGATGTTCGTCCGCCAGCGGCTCCAGGAGGCTTACGAGTTCTCTGCCAATGTCTATGTGCCGGATGTGATCGCCATCGCGTCCTTCTACAAGACCTGGCTCTATGGCGGCGGGCTCTCCGGCATCAATGTGCTCGACTACG
This sequence comes from Beijerinckia sp., assembly GCA_035634575.1. Lineage (GTDB taxonomy): Bacteria > Pseudomonadota > Alphaproteobacteria > Rhizobiales > Beijerinckiaceae > Beijerinckia. Next base: position 1,073 of record DASQCU010000292.1, on the reverse strand, counting down.
GCGATTATGCGGCGGTCCCTTACGATCATTCAACGAATCGCCTTCCGGGCGGCGTCATCCTCAATGGCAATTGGGATGAAGTCCATCCGATCGACCCGCGCGATCCGGAGCAGGTGCAGGAGTTCGTCACGCACTCCTGGTATAATTACGGCGACGGCAATAATGACAAAGGTCTACATCCCTGGGATGGCATCACCGAGCCGAATTACGTGCTTGGCGCGAATTTCAAGGGCACGAAGACCAATATCCAGGAACTCGATGAGGCGGCCAAATATTCGTGGATCAAATCGCCGCGCTGGCGCGGCAATGCCTGCGAAGTCGGTCCGCTTGCCCGCTACATCCTCGCTTATGCGCATGGCGTCGATTATGTGAAGGGGCAGGTCGAAGACTCGCTTGGCCGGTTCAATTCATTGGCCGGCACTGCACTCACCGCCAAGCAGGCTTTGCCCTCGACGATCGGCCGTACGCTCGCGCGGGCGCTTGAGGCGCATTATTGCGCCAAGATGATGCTCGACGATTTCGATGCTCTGATCGCTAATATCAAGGCGGGCGACACGGCCACCGCCAATATTGAGAAATGGGATCCGAAGACCTGGCCGAATGAAGCGAGGGGCGTCGGCAATGTCGCGGCGCCACGCGGCGGCCTCGGTCACTGGATCCGGATCAAGGATGGCAAGATCGAGAATTACCAATGCGTCGTGCCGACGACCTGGAACGGCTCGCCGCGCGATCCGAAGGGGGGCATTGGCGCCTTCGAGGCATCCTTGATGAACACGCCGATGGAGCGGCCGGAAGAGCCGGTCGAGATCCTGCGCACGCTCCATAGCTTCGATCCATGTCTTGCCTGCTCGACCCATGTCATATCCGACAAGGGCGAGGAATTGACGCGCGTTGCCGTTCGCTGATCATCGTCGCAGTGGCAGTTTGTTCGCCGCTTCCGGCAAGAAGGAAGGAGATATCATGACTGTCATCCATTCCGGCGATGCGCTGCCACGTAAGAAGGATCATCCGCAACTCATCACCGCGATTCGCGTCTATGAGGCTCCGGTCCGCATCTGGCACTGGGTCAACGC
>DASQCU010000291.1:0-4003 GCA_035634575.1 Beijerinckia sp. | reverse complement strand
TGTCGATGGGCTGCATGTCGATGACGAAGCTTTCAAAATCGTCGTGATCATGTTCGCTCTCGGCGTCATGGTGGGAAGGCCTGCTGGCCAGATCGTCTTCGGCTTTTGCATCGAGGCCAAGCAGAATATTCGTGTCGATCTTGCCCTGGCGGACCGGCACGATCTTGATCGCGCGGGGCACGAACGCCGCGATCTCTCCGGCAATCGCCTGCTGCTGCGTCTCTTCGATCAGATCGGCCTTGTTGAGGAGGATGAGATCGGCGCAGAGCAATTGGTCCTCATAGACTTCCTCAAGCGGATTGTCATGCTGGACCGAAGGGTCGGCGGCGCGTTGCGCGGCCAGTTTCTCAGGGTCGTCGGCAAAGCGCCCGGAGGCGACGGCCGCGCCATCGACCACGGCAATCACGCCATCGACGGTGAGTTTCGAGCGTATGCTTGGCCAATCGAAGGCCTTGACGAGGGGCTTCGGCAGGGCAAGCCCGGAGGTCTCGATGATGATGTGATCAGGCAAAGGATCGAGCGCGAGGAGCTTTTCGATCGCGGGGAGAAAATCATCCGCCACAGTACAGCAGATGCAGCCATTGGCGAGTTCGATAATGGCTTCTTCAGTGCAAGATGGCGCGTCGCAGCTTTTCAAGATCTCGCCATCGACCCCGACATCGCCGAATTCATTGATGATCAGGGCAAGGCGGCGGCCTTTCGCATTCTCCAGCACATGCCGGATCAAGGTGGTTTTGCCAGCGCCGAGGAAGCCGGTGACGATGGTCGCCGGAATTTTGCCGAAACTTTTCATTCATGCACCCGATTTTACGCTAAATCCCTGAAAATTTGAGGGATGAGACACGGGTGCAGGATCTGGAAGGTGGACGAAGCCCGCTTCCTTCGCCAGCGGGGCCGTTCCGCTGGCATCGATATGGGCCTGGACACCCCGCCGGCACATGCTCGATTGAACGGCAGGTTTCCTGGCTCGCGGATCGTCGCCACATGCCACCTTCCCAGGTTCCGGTTTCCGGCGGCCCAGTGGCGTTTCGGCACGTGACTACCCGCTTACAGTTGCGGGGGCAGCTGTGGCCTGAGCGCAGGAAGGCGCCGCACCACATTCCCTTTTACCCTTGTGAGGGACCGTTGTGGGAGCTGACACTAGACGGTATGGGCTTTAAGTCAATCCGGCTTTGTGCATAAAGGAAGGTTGCGTTGATCGTCAACGCAACCTTGGCCTTATACCAAGTGTCGCAAAGAGCGACCCTTGGTTCCTTTCTCGAATTTTCGTGTTCTCAAAGGGTTGAGCCGAAAATTCGAGAGTGGCACCACAGGTCATCCTTTATGACCTGTGATATTACCTGTGCGACGGCTCATTTGCCAGCAGGTTCCTTGTTGGCGGGCTGCTCTTTGGCAGGCTCACTCATGGATCTGCCGGTCTTGTTGATTTCCCAGGCCGTATTGTGCTCAATGTCCATGGCGGTCAGCCCGCCAGCACCGCCCAGGGCTGGCATGTTCTTGCAATTGAACGGCTCCTTCCCTGAGATTCCCTCATATTTGCCGGTGCCGCCCGTGATGATATGGGTGCCGCAATCAAAATTCGCCTGGGTTTTGTCGATGTCGCGCGTATCGAAGGTCGAGAATATCTTGTCGCCGTCGCTGTCGACCAGCACGCAGGCGCCGTCGATGTATTTCTTGTCGCCCGACGCAATGTTCACCGCTGCGCAATGGGCTGACATCTTGTCGAGCATCTTTTCTCCTTTCATGTTCTGGGTGGTCCCGACTGCCTCCAAGGCAGTGGCAGTACCCAGGCCCGGAATGTCAATGCTCGTTACGGGGCGAAACACGAAATGTGTCACATAAGGCGCGACCCCCTTCTGACCTATCGGATCGCTTAGGACGGCTCCAGGCGCAAGCGCGATGAGCGCAACAGATAAAAGTGCTGTCTTGAGCATTGCTCTCTCCTCAATTGTTATCGTTATCCCCCCAGGCAAGCGAAACATCCGCCCCGCCGCGTTCGTTCCTGTCGTGACGGCAGAAAAAATTGCGCGGATAATCTCAGGATTTCTCCCAATGCCAGACCTTGACGAAGACTCCGCTGCCTTTCGCCACCGCGAAAAAATGGCCAAGCGCAAGGCTGTGCAGGATGCTGAAGTTGCCAGCAAGCTCATCACCGAGAAGGGCTTGCTGATCGTCCATACCGGCCCCGGCAAAGGTAAATCGACGGCGGCTTTCGGTCTCTTGTTGCGCGCGCTCGGGCATGGCTGGAAGGCGGGCGTGGTGCAATTCATCAAAGGCGCCTGGGAGACAGGCGAACGCAAGGCCTTGGCCCGGTTCGACGATCTTTTATCCTGGTACACGATGGGCGAGGGCTTCACCTGGGAGACACAGGATCGCGCGCGCGATATAGCTGCCGCCTCGGCCGCGTGGAGCAAGGCGCAAAGCCTCATGGCCGATCCGCAGATCAGGCTTCTTGTGCTCGATGAATTGAATATTGCCTTGCGCTACGATTATTTGCCTCCGGAGGAGGTAGTGGCAGTGCTGGCGAATCGCCGGAAAGACCTGCATATCGTGGTCACAGGACGCAATGCCAAGTCAGAGCTTATTGAAGTTGCCGATCTCGTGACCGAGATGACTTTGGTCAAGCATCATTTCAAAGCGGGCGTGAAGGCGCAGGCCGGAATCGAGTTCTGATGGACCCCAGGTTGGCCAAAGCCTTGATGGTGCAGGGCACCGGCTCCGATGTCGGCAAGTCGCTCATTGTTGCGGGGCTCTGCCGCGCCTATAGCAAGCGCGGGCTGAAAGTTCTGCCCTTCAAGCCGCAGAACATGTCGAATAATGCCGCGGTCACGGCGGAGGGCGGCGAGATTGGCCGCGCCCAGGCGCTTCAGGCCAGGGCCTGCTGCGTCAAACCCAGCGTCCATATGAACCCGGTTCTTCTCAAGCCGCAAAGCGGAACCGGCTCGCAGATCGTCGTTCAGGGGCAGATGATCGGGCAGGCGCAAGCGCAAGCCTATCAGGGCATGAAACCTGCGCTTCTCGGCGCGGTGCTCGAAAGTTTCGCACTTTTGAAGAGTGAGGCTGATCTCGTTCTTGTGGAGGGCGCAGGGAGCGCCTCGGAAATCAATCTGCGCGCCAATGATATTGCCAATATGGGATTTGCAGAGGCTGCGGATGTCCCCGTGATCTTACTGGGCGATATTGATCGCGGCGGGGTCATTGCACAAATTGTCGGCACCAAGGCCGTGATCGACGCGGGCGACAGCGCAAGGATCAAGGGCTTTCTCGTGAACAAGTTTCGCGGCGATCCTGCCCTGTTCGTGCCGGGGATGAAACTGATCGAAAGCCATACCGGCTGGCCCGCGCTCGGGCTGATCCCGCATTGTCCGGCAGCAAAGGATTTGCCGGCCGAGGATTCGATGGCGCTTGATGCGCGGCGGCGGTCCGGCTCGGGTCCTATCAAGATCGCGGTCCCGGTCTTGCCGGGCATAGCCAATTTCGACGATCTCGATCCTTTGACGATGGAGCCGGAGGTTTCTCTCGTCATGGTGAGGCATGGCGAGACATTGCCCGCTGATGCCGATCTTGTGATCCTCGTTGGATCGAAGACGACAATCGCCGATCTCGCCGCATTCCGCACGGAAGGCTGGGACATTGATCTTGCCGCTCATGTGCGGCGCGGCGGCAAGGTTTTAGGCCTATGCGGCGGCTATCAGATGCTTGGCCGCACCATTCGTGACACTCATGGGATTGAGGGGCCGCCCAGCGAGGTCGCGGGGCTCGGATTCCTCGACATCGAGACCGAATTTGTGAGCGACAAGCTGCTCGTCGAAGTCGCGGGCGTGAGCGTCGAGGATCAGGTTCCTTTCGCGGGCTTTGAAATGCACTGCGGGCGAAGTTTTGGGCCCGATTGCGCCCGCCCGGTTCTGCGTTTTGGCGATGGCCGTCTCGACGGCGCGATCTCGCCCAATGGGCAGATCAGCGGCTGCCATGTGCATGGGCTCTTCAACGCGGATGCGCAGCG
>DASQCU010000290.1:0-7364 GCA_035634575.1 Beijerinckia sp. | reverse complement strand
TATGCCGGAGAGCGTCTGGCTTTCGATGTTTTTGATGTCACCGACGCTGGAGCTGATCGAATATTCGCTGTAGGTCGTAACGCGTTGTTCCATCTCCTCCGGCGTCAGGCCGGTATATTGCCAGATGACCGTCACCACCGGGATGTCAATATTCGGAAAAATATCCTTGGGCGTCGTGAGGATTGCGCTGCCGCCCAAAAACAGCATCATAAACGCCAGCACATAAAAGGTGTGACGAAAGCGCAGCGCGAAACCGACTATGCCCATGGCGCAACTCCGAGATCTCGGCTCTTGACGTATTGTATGGTACGGTACATATCAAGCGGGGCTTATAAAACTCACCGACTTGTGATGAAGGCGACCCTTTCAAAGCTTGACTGTAATGCGGCACCCAGTAAGCGTCTCGCCGCGCGGCGCGAAGCCTTCATGGCTGCGGGATCGGAAGTCTTTCAGGAAAAAGGCTTCGCCAATGCTACGCTCGACGATGTGATCGGCCGCTCCGGCGGGTCACGTCAGACGCTCTATGCGCTATTTGGCGGCAAACAGGGCCTCTTCGAGGCCATCGTCGCCGATTCCTGTGAGACGATCTTTCACGGTCTGGCGCTCGACGATCTCGCCTCGCAGCCGCCCGAAGAGGCGCTGGTGGAAGTTGGCATTCGCTATCTGACAGTCGTTATCTCTCCGGAATGTTTGAATCTCCATCGTCTCGTCATTGCGGAGACGCCACGCATTCCTGGAATGGCGCAGCTCTTTTGGCAATCTGGCCCAGCCCGCAGCCGCGCTTTCCTGGCTGAATTTTTCGAGCGCCAAATCGCGCGGGGTCTGCTGCAAATGCCGGACAGCCACGTTGCGGCTGACCAGTTCCTGGCGATGCTGTCAGGAGACGTGCGGCTGCAATGTTTGCTCGGCCTGCGAAAGCCACCGACCGAAAGCGAAGTTGGGGAAATTGTCAAGGCTGCGGTCAGGAGATTCCTTCACGGTTGCCTGACGGGAAAGCCGTAAGACGCTGTGCCATAGGCGGTTGAGGGTGCGCACGACGCCCGGCGCGGGTTGCGGTGGAGCCTCCATGATTCTATGAACTCGCGAACCTGATGATCGCCGGCCGAGCTCGCGGCCAGCATTCACCTTTCCAAGGACGCGAGGACGGCACTCCGATGAAACCAATCTACAAAGGCATGACCGGGAAAGAATTTGCCGCCGAATCCGGATTCCATGCCGAGGTCATCAGCGATGGCCAAAGCGCAGTCCTCAGCCTCTTCAATGTCGCGACCAAAACCTGGAGCATGGCGATTATCGACGACGCCAGCAATCTGGCTGGCGACGCGGCCTGTGAAGCTTATGCGATCCGTGCGGCCAAGTCTCCTCGGGAGCAGGGAACTGTGACCGAGGACGATAATGAAGAATATTTCGACCGCTGCCTGGAATTGGAGGATCAGTTCAAGGAGACCGCCAATCCAAAGGGGGTCGATGTCGATGATGAAGAAGACGACGCCGATAACGACTATCTCTGAACATACGATAGGGGCCCAGCCTTCGAACCGGGCCTAAAGATATTTCTCGAGTTCGTTCGCGGCCTCTTCCGGCGGCCGGTCCAGCCGGAAGACATTGACGAAACGGCCGCGCTTATCCATCAAATAGACGATCGCCGTGTGATCCATCGAGTAATCGCCATTCTCGCCGGGACTTTCTTCGCGTAGACGCGAAAGGCTTTTTCTGCCGCTTCGGTCTTCGCGCGATCGCCTGAAAGCCCTGTGATACGCGGATCGAAATTGGATAGATAATCCTTCATCACCTCCGGCGTGTCGCGCGCGGGATCAATCGTGATGAAAAGAGCCGCGATCTTCTTGTCCGCGCCCATCGCCTTGAAAACCTGGCTGATGTCGAAAAGCGCGGTCGGGCAGAAGTCCGGGCAATGCGTATAGCCAAAGAAGACGAGATAGGGCCGCCCTTCGAGATCCGCATTCGTCACCGTGCGGCCATCCGTTGCAGTCAGGGCAAAGGGCCCGCCAATGGCCGAGACCTGAAGATCTGAACGCAGGGGAAGCGCGACATAGGCGGCAGCCGCCAAGCCGGCGAGCCCCAGGGCAAAGCCAGCGATCAAGATACCAATGCGGCGGAATCCGGATGTCATGCCAAGCGGAATACTCGACTTTTATGCGCCTTGCCAGACAAATGTCCTTGATCTGCCGCACGCGGCTTGCGCTTACATCAGCCTCAGCTTATGTAACGTTATAACCTAGAGGGGAACGCATGGACGGCGGACATCAGCACCAGGCAGGCACGAGCCGTGATCCGGGCTTTTCCCTGCTCCGCCTATCCGCGGCGCAGCGATGCGGCGGCGCCCTCATCATCATCGCTTGTCTGTGGGCCGCCGTCTGGTGGGCCCTTCACTGATGGACGCCATGATGAGAACAGCGATCCGCTTCGACAATGTGACGCTTGGCTACGACCGCCATCCGGCGGTGCATCATCTCAACGGCGTGGTCGAACGCGGTGCCCTGCTTGCCATCTGCGGCCCGAATGGGGCCGGCAAATCGACATTGCTCAAGGGCATTATTGAAGCCCTCCCCCCGCTCGGCGGTTCGCTCGCCCATCCAAACGTCGCCGCGCGTGAGATAGCCTATCTGCCGCAAGCCGCTAATATTGACAAAAGCTTTCCGATCAATGTGTTCGATCTCGTCGCCATGGGGCTGTGGCGGAGCCGCGGCCCATTCGGGGGCATTTCGAAATCCGACCGCGCGAAGATTGCGCGGGCGATTGCCGCGGTCGGGCTTGATGGGTTCGAGAAACGTTCGATCGCGACATTATCCGGTGGACAATTTCAGCGCATGTTATTCGCGCGGCTTCTCCTCCAGGACGCTGCGCTCATTCTGCTCGATGAACCTTTTGCGGCGGTCGATTCCAAGACCACGGCCGATCTCCTTCGCCTCGTCGCGGCCTGGCACGCGGAAAAGCGTACGGTGATCGCCGTTCTGCACGATTTCGATCTCGTCCGCGCGCATTTCCCCGAAACCTTGTTGCTGGCGCGCGAAACGATCGCCTGGGGACCGACCTGCGAGGTCCTCGCGCAGGAAAATCTCCTGAAGGCGCGGGCAATGGTCGAGGCTTTCGATCGCAAGGCAGAGGCCTGCGAGCGGGCGGCTTAGGATCCTTTATGCTTTATACCTATCTCGTCTCGCCCTTCGTCGAATTCGAATTCATGCGCCGCGCGCTCGTCGGCGCTATTGCTCTGGCGCTGGCCGGCTCGCCGCTTGGCGTGTTCCTGATCCTGCGCGGCATGTCGCTCACCGGCGACGCCATGGCCCACGCGATCCTGCCGGGCGCGGCCGTCGGCTATCTTGTCGCGGGCCTTGCGCTCGGCCCGATGACCGTGGGAGGGCTTGTAGCCGGACTCCTGGTCGCAATCGGTTCGGGCGTCGTCGCGCGCACCACGATTTTGCGGGAGGATGCGTCGCTCGCGGGCTTTTATCTGATCTCGCTGGCGCTCGGTGTCACGCTGGTATCCCTGCGCGGTTCGAACATCGACCTCATCCATGTTCTTTTCGGCAGCGTGCTCGCTCTCGACGATGCGACCCTGATCCTGCTGGCAAGCGTGGCAAGCGTCACCCTCGCCGGTCTTGCGCTTTGCTACAGATCCCTGGTCGTGGAGACGGTCGATGCCGGTTTTCTGGCCTCGGTCAGCCGGTCCGGCGGGCCGACACAGATCATTTTTCTGGGCCTCGTCGTCCTCAATCTCGTCGGCGGATTTCATGCGCTTGGCACTTTGCTCGCCGTCGGCGTGATGATGCTGCCCGCCGCCGCCGCGCGGCTTTGGGCGCGCGACATCTCGGCGATGTTGGGGCTCGCCGCCGTTCAGGGCATGGCCGCGAGTTATGTTGGCCTCGTGATCTCCTATCACGCCAGCGTGCCATCAGGGCCCATGATCATCCTGATCGCCGGCCTGTTCTATCTCATCGCCCTCGTCTTCGGCTCGGCAGGCGGGCTCTTGAGCCGCCTGCCGCCCAGACGCCATCTCCGGGCCTGAGAGGCCCTATTTGCGTTAAGGAGGTTCTCCCGTGCTTTCACGACGTAATGTTATAGCATTGCTAGGCGTGTCTTTGGCAACCGCCGCCGTCCCGGCCCTCGCACAGACGCCCGCCAAAATACCTGTCGTCGCCACATTTTCCATTCTCGCCGATTTTGCCCGCAATGTTGGCGGCGATCGTATCGAGGTGATCTCGCTCGTCGGCCCCAATGGCGACGCGCATGTCTATCAACCCACGCCCGACGATGCGAAGAATCTCCGCGCGGCACGGCTCATCCTCGTTAATGGCCTCAAACTCGAAGGCTGGATGGACCGTCTCATCAAGGCGTCAGGGAGCACGGCGCCGGTCATCGTTGCGACGAAAGGGGTCCAGCCTCTCGAATCGGAAGAAAATGGCCATAAGGGGCTCGACCCGCACGCCTGGCAATCGATCGATAATGCCAAAATCTACGTTGCCAATATTCGCGACGCTCTTGCCGCCGCCGATCCGGATGGCGCCGCAACCTATCGCGCCAATGCGAGCGCCTATGTCGCGCAGCTCGACAAGCTCGATGCGGAGGTGCGCGCGGCAATCGCGAAAATCCCGGAAAAACACCGCGAGATCATCACGACCCATGATGCTTTTGGCTATTTCGGCGCGGCCTATGGCTTTCGTTTCATCGCGCCCGAAGGCGTCTCGACCGAAGCGGAGCCGAGCGCAAGGGACGTGGCGAAAATCATTCGTCAGATCAAGGCCGAGAAAATACCCGCCGTTTTTCTCGAAAATATCTCCGATCCACGGATCAGCCGCAGGATTGCCGAGGAAAGCGGCGCAAAAATCGGCGGCACGCTTTTTTCAGACGCCCTTTCGCCACAGGACGGCCCAGCGGGAACTTATATAGACATGATGCGCAACAATATAAGGCAATTGACGTCCGCCCTTGCCGAATAGAGACGAATGCGCCCTTGGCCTGCCCGCTCCGGCACGTATATAGACCTAAATAATCAGATCCCGCCTTTGTCCTGGAGTTTTGCATGGCCGAAAAAATCCCCGTCACCGTGCTCACTGGCTATCTTGGCGCCGGGAAGACGACGCTTTTGAACCGCATTCTCAGCGAGGATCACGGCCAGAAATTTGCTGTGATCGTCAATGAATTCGGCGAAATCGGCATTGACAATGATCTCGTCGTCGGCGCCGATGAGGAAGTGTTCGAAATGAACAATGGCTGCATCTGCTGCACGGTGCGCGGCGATCTGATCCGCATCATCGAAGGCTTGATGAAGCGCAGGGGCAAGTTCGACGCGATCATCGTCGAGACCACCGGCCTCGCCGATCCCGCGCCCGTCGCGCAGACCTTCTTCGTCGATGCCGATGTGCAGGATGCCGCAAGGCTCGACGCAGTGGTGACGGTGGCCGATGCCAAATGGCTGGCCGCACGTTTGAAGGACGCGCCGGAGGCCAAAAACCAGATCGCCTTTGCTGATGTCATTCTCCTCAACAAGACCGATCTCGTCACGGGCGAAGAACTCGCCGAGGTCGAAGCCCGCATCCGCGCGATCAACCCTTATGCAAAATTGCACAAGACCACGCAATGCGCCGTGCCGCTCGATGCGGTGCTCGGCCGCAATGCCTTCGATCTCGACCGTATTCTCGAAATCGAGCCGGAGTTTCTTCAGACCGAGGAACATCACGATCACGATCACGACCATCATCACCATGATCATGGTCATGGCCACGCGCACCACCATCATCATGAAGGCAATGGCCTGAAACATTACCACGACGAGGAGATGCAATCGGTCGCGCTCTCGATCGAGGGCGATCTCGACGCGGATAAATTCATGCCCTGGCTCAATACATATATTCAGACCGAAGGCGCTTCAATCCTGCGCTCGAAAGGCATTCTCGCCTTGAAGGACGAGCCGAAGCGTTTCGTCTTCCAGGGCGTCCACATGATCCTTGATGGCAATCTGCAACGCGATTGGAAACCCGATGAAAAGCGCGTGAGCCGCATCATCTTCATTGGCCGCAATTTGAAAGAGGATGAAATCAAGCAAGGATTCCTGGCCTGCGCAGCGTGATTGCACCGCGCTTCAATCCTCACCCTGAGGAGCAGGCGAAGCCTGCGTCTCGAAGGATGAGTTCCAGAGCTCACTGGAGGCGCCCTCGTCCTTCGAGACGCGCCTACGGCGCTCCTCAGGATGAGGGCTTAGGGACGCGTTCAATCTCATCCAGATGCGATCAGCAAGCTGCAGTGATTTTCGACCAAAGAACGAATGAATGTCTGACTCTGTCAACTCTCTCACCGAACGCGTCACGCCGCTTGAGGCTGGCGCGCATGTGACCGCCGCCTGCTTCCTTGGCCGCACCCCCGCGCTCGCCCTGGGCGACGGGCAGATTCTCTTCGCCGACATCGGCGCGGAACGACGCATCATTGCGCATTCCGATGCAGCTATCCTGACCACTGCGAAGGCCGGTCAAAAGCTTGTCACCGGCGGCGATGACGGCCGCATCATGTCGATTGCTGCCGATGGCACGACCCAGGAGATCGCGCATGAAAAAGGCAAATGGGTCGATGCCCTCGCCGCGAGGCAAGATGGCGCGATCGCCTGGGCCATGGGCAAAAGCGTGTTTGCACGCGCTCCCAAAGGCGAAGTGAAGAGCTTCACCGCGCCCTCGACTGCGCGCGGCCTTGCCTTCATGCCGAAGGGCTACAGGCTCGCCATTGCCCATTACAATGGTGCGACCCTATGGTTTCCGAATACGGCGGCAGCGCCCGACGTTTTTGGATGGAAAGGCTCGCATCTCGACGTCAGCCTGTCGCCGGATGGGCGCTTTATCGTCACCTCCATGCAGGAAAATGCCCTGCACGGCTGGCGCATCACCGACAAGCAGAACATGCGCATGTCGGGCTATCCGAGCAAGACACGCTCGCTGTCCTGGTCCAGCGACGGGCATTGGCTCGCGACTTCCGGCGCCGATGCCTGTATCATCTGGCCTTTCAAGGACAAGGACGGGCCCATGAACAAGACCCCGCGCGAATGCGGGGTGCGGCGCGCGAAAGTCTCCTGCGTCGCCTTCCACCCCAAGGCTTTGGTCGTGGCGATTGGCTATGAAGATGGCTGGGTCATGCTTTGCCGCCTGACGGATGCCGCCGAAATGCTCGTGCGCGGCGCACGCCAGGGCGCGGAAGGCGCCATTACCGCGCTGGCCTGGGACGCAGAGGGCCGCCGCCTGATTTTCGGCGCGGCCGATGGAAAGGCGGGGATTCTCGATTTGCCGGCTTAAGACCACGGGAACCAAGGATCGCGGATGAGCGGCAAAATTCCTAATGTTCTCTCCATCGCGGGTTCGGACCCA